>DASPRM010000025.1 GCA_035624455.1 Terriglobales bacterium | reverse complement strand
GAGACGATGAAACCTGCGGGGCAGTAGAATGATCGTGTGGCGAGGTTTCTACTGTGAACGCAGTGCAGGGCACCCCGGAAAGATCCGCGGAGCCTGGCCAGCAATTCTGGACACGCAGCCAGCTCATGGTGATGGCTGTTATGGTGGTGCTGGCCGCGGCGCTTTTCGCCGTTACTCGCTTCATCACCAGCTCTTACCAGAAACGGGAGGAAGCCCTCGCCGTCGAATGGTTTGAGCAAGGCCAGCAGAAACTGCAAAAGGGACAACCACAGCAGGCAGTCTCTGCTTTTCGCAACGCCCTCCTCTATTCCCAGAACAATAGCCTCTACCGCTTGCGTCTGGCAGAAGCGTTGGCCGCAGGCAATCACCTGCAGGAAGCCAAGGACTATCTACTGAGCCTCTGGGAAGAACAGCCCGGAGACGGCCTCGTCAACCTTGAATTAGCGCGACTGGCAGCCAGTCAGAACAACTTGCACGACGTTCAGCGGTTTTATCACGGAGCCATCTACGGCGCATGGGAGAGCGATCCCCCTCGACATCGCCGCCAAGCGCGCATGGAATTGATCCAATATCTGCTGCGACAAGGAATGAATGAGCAGGCGCAGTCGGAAGTGATTGCTCTGGCGGCCAGCCTTCCTCCCGATGATTCAGCAGCAATGCTCGAAACCGCGAACTTGTTCATGAAGACAGCCGACTTCGAGAATGCCTTCAGTCTGTACCAGAAAGCCCTGAAGCTGCGCCCCGATCTGGGGGAAGCAATGAAGGGAGCAGGCGAATCGGCCCTGGCGCTATCGCGCTATCAAACCGCGTATCACTATCTCAAGCAGGCAGCCGAATACACGCACGATCCTGAAGTGGAGCAGAGACTGCAAGCGACGGAACGTGTGCTGGAAGCAGACCCTTTTAAGCCTGGCCTCTCGAGCGATGAAAAAGCGCAGCGGGCAGTGGAAGGTTTCGATCAAGCGGGGAAACGCCTGGAGAGCTGCAACTCTGCACAGACAGGAATGCCGAGCTCAGATCTATATTCGGTCAGCGAACTGCTCTCGGCATCCAACCAGTGGCACAAACTCTATCCGCGCGTTACACGCGCTCGGCTGGCTCGCGATCCGGGAATGATCGAGAGCGTGATGCAGCTGGTATTTCAAATCGAGCTTCAGGCGCAGCAGGTATGCGGTTCGGCGCAAGATGCTGATCTGGCTTTGCTGGCCATTGCACGCCATCGAGAGGCTGTCGAGCAGTGAGCGATTCGCAGTCTAAGGAAACGGTCGAAGGAACTGCCGCGAACGAGTCCGCGGCAGTGCACGCCAACTCCTCCCAACATACGAACCGACGCTTCGTGTTCCGCGAGGAACGATTCTTCCTCGTGCTCGCAGTATTCATCGGCATTTTTGCCGGCTTGTCGGTGGTTTGCTTCCGCATCGCGATTGAGAGGACGCGGCTGGGGGTACTGGGTTCGGCTCTTTCGGTCTCGGGCGCGCGAGTGATTCTGGCTCCGGCACTTGCCGGCCTGGTTATCGCGGTACTGGTGATTCACCTGTTCCCAGGCGCCCGCGGCAGCGGCGTGAACCAGACCAAGGCTGCACTCTACATCTACAACGGTTACATCCCGTTTCGCACCGCGATCGGCAAATTCATTACTTCGGCATTGGCCATCGGTTCCGGACACTCCCTGGGACCCGAAGATCCCTCGCTGCAGATTGGCGCCACGCTGGCTTCGGTGATGGGGCGCAAGCTGTCGCTGTCGCGCGAAAAATTGCGTTTGATCGCTCCCGTTGGCGCCGCCGCAGGCTTGGCAGCCGCCTTCAACGCGCCCATTTCCGCAGTGTTGTTCGTGATTGAAGAAGTTATCGGACGCTGGAACGCGGGCGTGTTGGGGGCGGTAGTGCTCTCGGCAATTTCCAGTGTGGTGATAGTCCGCAGCTTCCTGGGTTCGGAACCTTTGTTCCGGGTTCCTCCGGTGTCACTGGTCAGTCCCAGGGAGCTTGTCGCATATGCGCTGCTCGGGATCGTGGGAGGGCTGGCGGCACTGGTCTTCACCGCCAGCATCTGCTATCTCCGGCCGAAACTGCGGGCACTTCCCTCGTGGACGCATTATTTTCAGCCGGCGGCCGCGGGCCTGCTGATCGGGTGTATCGGTTACCTGGGTGCTCCCCAGGTTATGGGCGCGGGCTACGAGTTCATCGATCAGGCGATGCACAACCAGTACACCTGGCAGATCCTGGGCATACTGGCGGCCCTGAAGATTTTGGCCACAACCTTATCTTTCGTGAGCGGCACTCCGGGCGGAATGTTTGCCCCTACGCTCTTTGTGGGTGCGATGTTGGGAGCTTGCGTCGGAGTTATCGAACGCACTTTTTTCCCCGCGCTCACCGGCTCTACCGCGACATATGCCTTGGTGGGGATGGGAGTGTTGTTCGCCGGCTTCCTGCGCGCCCCCATGACCTCCGTGTTCATGGTGCTGGAGGTCAGCGGGAACTATTCCATCATTATTCCGGTGATGGTGGCGAACACGATTGCCTACCTGATCTCTCGCGCTTTCCAACCCGTGCCGATCTTCGACGTCCTCACCCGTCAGGACGGAGTCGAATTGCCTTCGATGGAGGAACTGCGGGAAGAGCAGATCCTGCGGGTGGAAGATGCCATGCGTCCCTATCACGCACCCGTCTTGGGGTCCACGGCTACCGTCCGGTATGCGCTCGAACGCATCCGCGGGAGCACCGAAAAGCTGCTGCTGATCCGGGAAGCAGATGGCACCCTGAGCAGCTTGCCGCAGGCTACGCTGCAGGCGGTGGCGCAGCAGGACGGCAACCTGATGTTGGACTCGCTGCCGCACCGGCCTTGTCCGGTGTTGTACCCGGACAATACGATCGAATTGGCGCTTCGGCGGGTTCATGGTCACGACATTCTGCCCGTGGTGAATCGCGCTAATCACCGGATATTGGAAGGCGTGGTGTCGTTGGAAAATATTCTGGAAACTTACAGGCTGATGGGCGGCACGGAAGCGGTTTCGATGGGCGCGGGGAGCGTGGAAGCGCCCGCGGTAGAATCGGGATGACTATTTTCGCTCAGGGCGAATAGGAGTTCCCCGTTCAGCTCGCTTTCGTCTTTTTCACGTCCGCTTGCAAGGTTGAAGTCGAAACCGTCTGCCCTCGCGGTTCACTCAATCCTGGCAGGACTTCCGATCCTGTGATCAAGCGGGCCGAGCGCTGGTAGGTGATATAAGCCCACGCCCACTCCAGCAGAACTAGTACGCGGTTGCGAAATCCCACCAGATACATCAGGTGGACGAACAGCCAGAGAAACCAGGCGATGAATCCGGTGAGATGCAGTCTGCCGATTTTGGCAATCGCCGCTGCTCGCCCAATCGTCGCCATCGTCCCCTTGTCCAGGTATTCAAATTTGCCACGCGGCTGGTGCTTCAGGTCTCGCGAGATGTTCCTGGCTGCATGCCTTCCCTGTTGCATGGCCACAGGTGCAAGCCCAGGCAAAAGCTCGCCTGATTTGTCCCGCAGACTAGCCAGATCACCGATGACAAAGACTTCGGGATGGCCGGAAATGCTCAGATCGGGGTTCACGAGGACATGCCCAGACTTATCCAGGGGAGCACCGAGGGCTCTGCCGAGCGGGCTGGCAGCGACGCCGGCGGCCCACAACGTCACAGTGGAACGAAGATAGCTGTCGCCAATCTTGACCCGGCCGGGTTCCACCGAGGTGACCATGGAGTTAGTCCTGACCTCTACCCCGAGCTTGTGCAGTTGCCTCTCTGCGCTGCGCGACAGATCTTCGGGATAGGCAGGCAGCACGCGCGGACCGCCCTCCACCAGAATGATGCTGGTCTGCTGCGGCTTGATCGAGCGAAAATCGCGGACGATCGCATGACGGGCAATCTCTGACAACATTCCCGCCAGTTCCACCCCGGTTGGTCCACCGCCCACGATCACAAACTGTATGGGATCGAGATCGTGTTCATGTTCGAGCACTACGCTGCGCTCAGCGAGCTCGAAAGCAAGCAGCACGCGACGGCGAACCTCAATCGCATCTTCGATCGTCTTCAGCCCGGGAGCCAGTTTCTGCCAGTCTTCGTGTCCGAAATAAGAGTGCGTGGCGCCCGCCGCCACCACCAGGTAGTCGTAGGGAATAGAACCGTCGGATAACAACACGCGGCGCTTGTCCAGATCAAAACCGACGACCTCACCCATCAGCACTTCCACATTGCGATATTTCTTCAGGACGCCCCGGATAGGAGCGGCGATCTCACCGGGGGAGAGTCCGGCTGTCGCCACCTGGTAAAGCAGGGGTTGGAAGTTGTGGTAGTTCTTGCGATCAATCAACGTGATTTCGACCGGAAGTTTGGCGAGCGCGTTGGCCGCGTTGAGCCCTCCGAATCCACCACCTACGATCACGACTCGAGGTTGTTGCTTCTGATTCATCCTCAGTAGTTGAGATGAGCGAGGTAGTCGGGCCGCTGCATTTTTCAAGTTCGACTCTTGGCCGCCCCACCTGGATCAAAAATTACCGGCAAGTTCACAGGACCCCGGTTACCGGCGTTTCGATACCAGCGAATCGGCACCCTGTCATCGATTTTGAGGTTCTTCAAGCGAGACAGAATGCTTGCGATAGCGATCTGCGCTTCTTCCTTTGCCAGCAGTGCCCCCAAGCACCCATGCGGTCCTTCCCCGAAGCTCAAATTCTTGGCGGCTGGGCGGAGGATGTTGAAACACTCGCCATCGGGAAAATGAGCACTGTCGCGATTGGCGGAAGCAATACTGAGTTGCACGATTTGACCCACACGAATGGATTGCCCACGGAAGTCGAAATCCAGCAAGGCAACTCTGGGAATCATGGTGATGGGAGTCTCATAGCGGAGGGTTTCTTCAATCAGGTTGTGCAACAGACTTGGATTCGTGCGGACCAACTCCAGCTGATCGGGATGAGTCAGCAAGAGATACACCGCATTTCCAATCAGGTTTCTAACCGCCAGATGTCCTGCGAGCAGCAGCAGCATGGCGTTCGCGACGATGTCGTCTTCCGTAAAGTTTGCTCCCTTGGCCTGGGCGCTGACCAGAATGCCAAGGAAGTCGTCCTGCGGTTTCGCTTTGCGCTCGGCGATCACCGACCTCGTGTATTGGATCATGGCAAAGGCGCTCGCCAGCAGGCGGCGCGTGTTGTCCACGGTGATGGGGACTACGTTGAAGAAATCGACGAAGTCTACTGACCATTGCACAACCTTACTGCTGTCCTCAAGATGAATGCCCAGCATGTGCGAGAGCACATAGGCCGGCAGAAGGAAAGCTAAGTCACCGCAGACGTCCATTTTCCCCTTGGCTGCTACCTTGTCCAGCAGCTCGTCGACGATCTGTTGAATCACACCCTGCATGGCGCGGACGCGGTCGGGATTGAATCCCAAGTTCAGGAACTCGCGCAGCCGGGCGTGATCCTGACCGTCTTTCATGAGCGCGGTCTTCTCGAGAAAGGGCGCAAGTTGGGCAAGATCCTTCCTTACCTCGAGCGGGGCCGCATCTACGAAACCTTTCATCCGATCAGCGCTGAGACGATCGTCACGCAGGAGATTCTGAACGTCGTCGTAGCTGAAAATGAACCAAGAATTCAGCGGCGGATAGTAGAAAACAGGATGGTGCTCTCGAAAATATGCGAAATCGGGGAATGGGTTATCGAGCTTCTGCGGATCATCCAGAAAGAAGCCCGAGGTTTCTCGTATATCGGCCACGTTTCTCCCTCATTCTTTTGTAGTGCTGCGGTGGGGCGGCCAGTGTTCTAATTATCGCTTGCATTGCGAGATAACGGGTATCGTTTCGCAATTGGGGCGATCTGGCCTTTGAGGAAGATTCCATTGAGGTTATCCATCGGTAAGTCAGCCGCTCGGTGCCCGTAATCGGGTTGTGGAATCGTCCCCTACTCATATGGCGACGCAGACGTTGGGCCAACCCGCGGCGATTACGGTGCGCAATATTCTGGTGGCGACGGACTTCTCGCCGGCATCGGAAGTGGCATTGCTCTATGCCCTGGCAATTTCCCGCCGGACTCAAGCCAAAGTGTATGTGGCGCACGTGGTTGCCGAGGCCTATGGAATCTCCTCAGATACGCAGCAGCGAGCGCTGGATGATGCCTGGCGGGACGGCCATGCCATGATGACCGACCACTTTATCGCCGGGCGCCTCGACGGCATCGAAAACCAGCTCCTGATCGAGCAAGGCGACGTCTGGACCAGGTTGTCGGAGATGATTTCGCGATTCGCGATCGACTTCCTGGTCACAGGCACGCGAGGACGCAGCCGCATCGCTAAGTTACTGCTGGGGTCGACGGCGGAGACAATTTTCCGGCAGGCCCCTTGCCCGGTGCTCACGGTTGGACCGAAAGCCAAAAGCAAAGTGCCCGCAGAGGGTCCCAGGAAAATTCTGTTCTGTACGGGGTTCAGCGCGCACTCGATCAATGCCGGCCGTTACGCTTTGTGGCTGGCGCAGAGGCGAGATGCTTTGCTGGTCATGTTGCATGTGAGTAAAGAGGAGACGATCTCTGAGGCACAGCGGCAGGAGGTTGCACGTCACGCCGAGTATAGGTTACGAGGGCTGATTCCGGAGGACGCGAATCTGGCAAAGGAGCCGAGATTTCTCGTCGAGTTTGGAAATGCCGCGGCGCGGATTCTGAAGGTTGCCCACAAAGAGAAGCCAGACTTGATTGTGCTCGGGGTACGTCAGCCCGAGGGCTTCGCCCGCCGGCTGAAGTGGGCCACAGCCTACGAGCTGGTGACGCACGCGCCGTGCCCAGTGCTGACCGTGAGAAGACACGAGGAGTGAGTGAATTTGTAATCGGGGTCCCCCGCGGATGTCCGAAGTGTTGGCGACGTCCCGCTAAGACTGAAACATGAAGATTGAAATCACGAATGCCAATGAGTTCCGCCGTCTGTTAACCGCTCTGCTCGATGATCTTGTGGACGCTCGGTTTCACTTTCGTCTCCACCAGAATCTTGTCAACGGCGAACTCGTAACATGGCGAAACCGTTTCTTTGCACATCACGGCAGCTTCGTTGCTTTGAATCCAAAGGCATTCGCGGCACAGTACCCTTTGTCTTTGATGAAATCGACGAGCTCATGACGAGGGGGCTCAACATCGCGGCAATTCTGCCCACCCGCGAACACACGCCCAGTCAAGTCGCGGACAGGGGTGTCCGCGTCACACAGCACCAGATTTTATTCTTCGCAGCGCTCCGCGCGGCACTCAGCCGGGATGGGGAACCGGAACGCGAGCTCGGCTAGGATTGGCGGAGATCGCATCCCAGAGAAAAACGCAGTGCCGCGCAGATTTCGCCCATTCGTAAGTCACTGAGCTGCGCAACTCGCCGGCCCAAGCGGTCCCGGGAAACAGTCACCACATTATGCAGATTTACTGCACACCTTGCCTTCATGCCATCCTCTTCATTCAGTACGACCTCAGATGGCACGCCACGAACTGTGGATGTGACCGGAGCGACAGTGACTGCCGAGAGATAACCAATAGCGCTGTTGCGCGTGAGCACGACCACAGGTCTTTTCTTATCGGGTGGAGTAAATTCGTAGAACCGGACGTCCCCGCGGGTTATTCTGCCGGCCACGCCGCCTCCGCTTCCCAGGCGAGCCACTCATCGGTCCTGTGGGGCTGTCTTGAATAGCCGTGACGGTCATGCTCTTCCCTAGCTCGGGCTTCCAATCTGCGGAGGTGTTCCCGCAAGGCCTCGCGCACCAAGGCGGAACGATTCCGCTTCGTCCGCCGCGCGGCCTGGTCGGTAGCCTCCAAGAGCTTCTTATCGAGGACAATCTGGATTGTTTCCATTGTTGACTCTGTTCCACATTATATTCCACATCGTTGGAATTAGGTCGTAGTCGTGGGGCGAAGCACAGCCTTTTGTTTCCCCACACGAAAGCTGAGGGTGGGCACTGTACTTCCGGGTGTACCTTCCCTTGGGACACAGTTTATTTGTGTGCTACCGTTAACCCACTCCTGAGTAGCTCCGGATGTACGTGTCGTTGGGCCCAAGGTGATTGAAATTCCACGGAGTACGGTAAATGGCGCTCGGCTTTGGCTTTAACAAAGCAAAAGTTCTAGCCTCGGCGGAAAAGCATGTGCAGCAGGGAAAGCTGCCGAATGCGATTGCCGAGTATGAAAAGATCATCGATAAGGATCCCAAGGACCTGACGGTCCTGAACACCATCGGTGATCTTTATGCCCGCCTGGGCCAACCTGACAAAGCCGGCGACTACTTCAAGCGCGTAGGCGACGCCTACGCCGGCGAAGGCTTCACCGTAAAAGCCATCGCCATGTACAAGAAGCTGACCAAGCTGAATCCCCAGGCCACTGCTTCTCTGCAGAAACTCGCCGAACTCTACACCGCCCAGGGGCTCTATACAGACGCGCGCGCGCAGTACATGCAACTGGCGGATCACTTCATCAAGGGCAACGACCACGATGGCGCGATCCGCGTCTTCCAGAAGATGCTGGAAATGGACCCGGACAACGTTGCCCTGCAGTCGAAGCTGGCGGACCTGTACCAGAAGATGGGGCGCAAGAAGGAAGCGGCCGAAATCTATCAACGGGCGGCGGCCTCGTTGCACGAGCGCGGATCGTCAGACGCTGCCGAGCAGGCTCTGTCTCGCCTGCTGGCTCTTGAGCCCGCCAATACCGATGCGCTGTTCCTTCGTGGCAAAGTGGCGATGGACTTGGGCGACGGCCAGTCGGCCGTGAAGTTCCTGGAGCAGGTTCCCGATATCGACTCCCGGCTGGATGGGCTGCAGGCGCTGCTGAAGGCGCACTTAATGCTGAATCAGCCCGATGAGCTTGAGCCAGTCGCCAGAAAGCTGCTGACCGTACACAACGATGTCAGCGGCATTCGGGTGTACGCCGAGTGGCTGGCAGCTCATGGCCAGGCGCAGAAGGCAATCGCCATCTACAGTGAAAATGCAGAAAGGTTGTTATCTGCGGACAGTGGGCAGATGGTCTTCTCCCTGCAAGGACTGGTCAGCCAACTCAAAGACGAGGTCCCCGCGCTGGAGCAGTTGCGCGATCTCTTCCTTAAGGCAGACTTTCGAGCCCACATCCCCGAGATCAACGAATTGCTGGCGCATGCCCTGGTCAAGGCTGGCGAGCTCACGCGCGCACGTGACCTGTACCAGGAATTGTCCAAGATGGAGCCGGAAAACCCAGCCCACCTGCAGAACTATCGCCAGGTCATGGCGAAGCTGGGTGAAGATGCAGCCGCTCGTCCGCTTGCCCCGGATGAGGCCGAGCAGGCTTTCTTCGTCGAGGAGTTGGATCCCGGCAGTGCATCGTTACAGCAGGACTATCCGCCGGAACTAGGCGATGCTATCCGCTCGGCGTTAACCGACGCGGAGCTGTTCGACTCCTATAACAAGCCACTGCAAGCTCTGCCGCAGCTGGAAGAGGTCTTGCAACAGGCACCGAAAGACGCTCGCATCAACCAGCGTTTGGCAGCAATCTATGCCAAGGCTGGCCGCCTGGAAGATGCTGCCGCGCGTTGCGACGTTCTGTCGCAAATCTACCGTGAAGCAGGGCGCGCCGAAGAGGCAAGGCAATACGCGGAAATGGCTGGCCGCTATCGTCAACGGTTGGGAATTGCCAAGCCGAAGACGCCTGCGGTGGAACAAAAGCCGGTAGCGGAAGCCCAGCCAGCACCAGCCCAGCCGGCAGCCGTTCCGTCGCCGAGAGAAGCTCGCGCACCTTTGCCACAACAGAAAGAGCCGGCTCCAGCGGCAGCGCCGATTGCCGCCCCACCCGTCAGCAAACCTGCTGCGCCTGCCTTTGTTGAACGCGCTGCTCCCGAACCTGTTTCAGCCGCGCCGGTTGACCAAGAGGCCGGAGAGGCACACGAAATCGATCTCTCAGAGGAGTGGGAAGCAGCAGTGATGCAGGATACTGCTGCGGCCGCTGACTTATCTGCGCCTGAAGTCGAGAGCTCCGAGAAAGAGGCCGAACTTGCCGCGCCGGAAGCCGCCACGGTGGAACCTGAGCCCGCCGTGTCCGAATCCGCGGCAACAGCCAGCTTCCGCAAACCACGCCCGGCGGAAATCTCCGACCTTCTGGAAGAGATTCGCTTTTATCTCTCGCAATCGATGTGGGAAGAAGCGCAATTAGCCATTTCGCGCTGCCAAAACATTGCGCCAGAGGCGGAGGGTCTGGAGGCTCTCAAGCAGGAGTTGGCAGCCGGTAGTGCCTCGGTTCCCGAACCCGAGCCAGAGGTTTCTGTCGCGGAATCAGTAGAAACCCCCTTGGCAGCCCAGGAAGACGCAGAAGCGGAAGCCGAAACCGAAGCCGAAGCCCCACTTCCGTATGCGACGCTGGCGGAAGAGGAGGTTGCGAGGGCGCCGAAACCCACCATCACGGCCTACGAGTTTGACAATGCTTCTATCGCGGCCGCTGCTGCGCAAACTGTGCCGGCATTCGAGGTCTTGCCTGCCGAGCCGGAGCCCCAACCCGCGGCAATGGCAGAGTTCACGGTCACACCGCCCGCGCCCGAGCCGACTGCTGAAGCTCATGAGCCGCGTTCGGTTGAGCAGAGTACCGGGCCGGAAGCAATCGAAGAGGAGGTTCAGCCGCCCGCTACTCAGCACGAGCCTGCTGAAGCTGCGGCTATCGAACCAACCGCGCCCACTGTTGAAGCTGTGCGCGAGGCAAGTCAGCCAGAAATTGCAGCCAAGGCGCAGCCTGAACCTGAGCCGATTCCGGAAAAACACGAGCCTGAGGCGTTAGAAGAAGAACGCGAAGAGGAACCGGCGCCGGCGTCGATGCAGCCCGAACCGGCGGAAGCTGCACCTCCTGAACCCGATTCGGTCGCCGCTGCCGCAAGGAGCGACAGGCCACAATCCGGAAAATACAAACTCGACGATTTCGTCCTCGATCTCGACCAGTCGCTGGGGAATGGATTTACCTTCGGATCACAAAGAGCACCGGTCATTCCTCCCCCTCAGGCTCCGGCGGCGGTGCACAGCGCAGTGGCATCGGCCACCGCGGTGGCAACGGAAATACAACCTGAAGTTGCGGTCGGCAGCAACATGCTGTCCGATCTGTTTGAAGAATTCAAAGAGGAAGTCGAACAGGAAGGCACGAAGGAAGCCGAGGATCCCGAAACCCACTACAACCTGGGGGTTGCTTTCAAAGAAATGGGATTGCTCGACGAAGCTATCGGCGAGTTGCAGAAAGTCTGCAAGTCGGTCGACTCCGGAATTCCTTTTCCCCATACCATGCAGGCCTACACCTGGCTGGCGCAGTGTTTCATGGAAAAAGGGGTGCCCGAGGCCAGCATCAAGTGGTTTGAGAAAGCCTTGCAGATCCCTGGCGATTCCGATTCCCGGATGGCGGTTCACTACGAACTGGCCTCCGCTTACGAGGCGGCGGGCGAGCGGACGCCTGCCCTGCGGCACTTCATGGAAGTCTACGGCACCAATATTGACTACCGCGACGTGGCGCAGCGCATAAAGGCCCTAAAGTCGTAAAATCCCTGAATATGGATCTTGCCCCGAAGTCCACGGAGCCCAACCCTGCCGTGAACCGGGAACAACCCGGCCTCCCCTTTGAGACAGCCCAGGGTGAAAACTCGAGCGCAAACGAAATGAGTGTAGCTGGAGCGGCCAATCCGGCCTCGGAGGTGCCTAAGCGCATCATTTGGCTGCACCGCATCTCGCTTGTCATCTTTGTAATTTTCTGTATTGAGTTGGGCGTGTTGCTGGCGATTCTCCCCTGGACCCCCATGTGGAACCAGAACAGCTTTCTGGCGGCTTATCCCGGGTTGCGCAGTTTTACGCAGCACAATTTTGTTCGCGGAATCGTGACCGGTGTGGGGTGGATCGATATCTGGATCGGGATCTGGGAGGCAGTGCACTACCGCGATCCTGGCAAGCGGTAGGAGTAGAGAGATAGACCATGGCTGTACCCAGCGAGTCCTACCTGACACGTATTCCATTCTGTATGCTTGAATCCCGGATTTAAAGGACGCATGACCGACGACACCCCATTTCGCTCTCCCTTAGCCTATGAGAACAAGAAATTCCTCAACAGCCCCGACGGGCGCGTTCTGCGCGTGCTGTCTGAGTATTTGGAGCCGCTGGCGCGCTTCCGCCGGGAACGTATTCAGGACACGGTAGTGTTTTTCGGCTCGGCGCGATTTCACAGCCAGTCTGATGCCGCCGACGCTTTGCAACTGTTGGAAAAGCCGTTCTCCAAGACACCTGCACCTCCGGGGGAGCAGGAGAACTTTCGCCTCGCTCAGGTCGCGGTAGAGATGGCCCACTACTACGAGGAGGCCCGGCAATTGGCTTACATGCTTACCACCTGGGCGCTGAGCCTGCCCTCAAAACGGCAGCGCTTTGTAGTCACCACCGGGGGCGGTCCGGGAATCATGGAGGCCGCCAATCGTGGCGCCCGTGAGGCGGGAGGAAAGACCATTGGTCTGAACATCAATCTGCCTTACGAACAGATGCCTAACCGCTACATCACTCCGGAATTGAATTTTGAATTCCACTATTTCTTCATGCGTAAGCTCTGGTTCGCCTATCTCTCCAAGGCGCTGATTGTCTTTCCGGGTGGATTCGGGACTTTCGATGAATTGTTCGAAATTCTGACCCTGGCGCAGACCGAAAAGCTGGCCAAGAAGATCGCGGTTGTGATGTACGGCCGCGAATACTGGAACAAGATCATCAATTTCCAGGCGCTGGTGGATTCTGGAGTAATCGCGCGGGAGGATCTTGACCTGTTCAAAATGGTGGATACACCCGAAGAAGGTTTTGAGTATCTCAAGGAGAATCTTACGAGGCATCATCTGGGTCCGACCCCACGAGAGAAGGAACCGGAGATCGCCAAGACCAGGCCCTAGAGTTGTCCGTGTTCAGGCTATGACGTTATTAGCCTTGAAATTAGTTTTGAACTGGCAGGTCGCCACAACTTCTGCTTGCTTCTCTACTACATTACCGACCGGAAGCAACTGGCGGAGCAGGAAACCGAACGGCGGCAGAAACTGCTCGCCAAAATCGAGGAGGCTGCCGCCGCCAGCATCGGCTACATTCAGTTGCGCGAACGTGACTTGAATACTCGTGAATTGGAGCGGCTCGCGGGCGAAGCGGTGGCCATCGTCAAGTCTTGCCGTAGCGCGAGCCGGTTGCTGGTCAATTCCCGGACGGATGTGGCGATCGCAAGCGGCGCCAGTGGCGTACACCTTCGCTCCGATGATGTTTCTCCTCGCGATGTTCGAGCGGTATTTGAAAGAGCAGGCTTGGCCAAGCCAGTGATTGCGGTTTCCTGCCACTCGCTGGCCAATGTTGGAGCGGCGGAGTCGGATGGCGCGGACCTGGCCACATTCGGCCCCGTCTACGGGAAGTTGGGGAGCCCAGCCTCGCTGGGGATTGAGGCACTGCGCAGCGTCTGCCATCGAACCGTGCCTGGCGGCCTGAAGCGAATGCCCGTATTCGCGCTGGGCGGCGTCACGGTGGACAATGCGTTTGCCTGTGCGGAAGCGGGGGCGTCTGGGGTGGCTGCGATCCGCATGTTTCAGGAAAATGAGATAGCCACGGTAGTGTCAAAATTGCGCGATCTTTAGTTTCCCGTACTTGCCGTCATCGAGATGGATATTGAAGCGATTCGCAAATATTGCATGTCCCTTCCAGGCGCGACCCAGACTCTGCAGTGGGGAGATGATCTGGTCTTCAAGATTGGCGGCAAGATGTTCGTCGTGTTGCCGCTCGAGCCTTCCGCGCCGACCAAGCTTAGCTTCAAGTGTAGTCCTGACAAGTTCTATGAATTGACTGAGCGGCCGGACATCATACCCGCGCCCTACTTGGCACGGGCTCAGTGGGTGGCGCTGGAAAGACTGGAAGCTCTTAGCCGCGCTGAGTTGGAGGAGTTGCTGCGGGAGTCGTATGAACTGGTCTGCGCAAAATTGCCGAAGAAGATGCAGGAGCAAGTTCGAAATCCCTCGCGGACGAAAGTTGCTGCAACGACAAAAGGCGAGCGACGAACGAGGCCCAAGAGGCGCCCATGACCTTCGTTCCTGCTGGCCTATCAGCCGCGCGCCTTAACCACATTCAGGACCGGCCGACAATTTGACTGTCTGGTCGCTGCTGGGCTAGCCTCAAGTTTCGCTCACGACGCCACCAGGCCGGAGAGCGCGGGCAGGGTGTCTAAAATCCTAAGAAAACTACAACTTAGCTTACTTTTGCTGTGCCTGGCTCAGCCCCTGGCGGCAGCCCCCATGCGGCCGACGCACGCCCAGCATGTCATGGTGGCCAGTGTGCATGAACTGGCTTCTCAGGCCGGGGTCGAAACCCTGAAGGCGGGCGGAAATGCCGTGGACGCGGCGGTTGCGGTGGGCTTTGCGCTCGCCGTGGTTCATCCACAGGCCGGAAATCTCGGAGGTGGCGGATTCATGCTCCTGCGTCAATCCGACGGCGCCCTCCATTTCATCGACTACCGCGAGAAGGCTCCCGCCAAAGCCACAGAGAAGATGTACCTGGATGCCTCGGGAAACGCGATTCCTCAATTGAGCCGCATCGGCTACAAGTCGATTGCCGTGCCTGGCTCGGTTGCGGGCATGGTCTTTGCGCAGAAAAAGTTCGGCAAGCTGAGGCTGGAGCAAGTGATCGCCCCTGCAATCAAGCTGGCGCGTGACGGTTTTCCTCTGGCCTATGAGGATGCGGAGTCCCTCAAGGATCCCGAACTGAATAAGTTCGACGAATCCAGACGCATTTTCCAGCGCGACGGAAAGTACTACCAGGCGGACGAAGTCCTGAAGCAGCCAGATTTGGCTTTGACCCTGCAACGCATCGCAAAGGATCCCGACGATTTCTATCACGGTCAAATGGCGCGCGACCTCGCAGCGGTGATCCAAAAGGGTGGCGGCCTGATCACAGCCGAAGATCTGGCCAGTTATGAAGTTAAAGAACGCAAGGTGATCCATGGAACTTATCGCGGCTACGATGTTTACAGCGCGCCCCCGCCTTCTTCGGGAGGCGTAGCGCTGATCGAAATTCTTAACATTCTGGAAGGATACGACCTGGCGAAGCTCGGCAATCGCTCCGCCGCTTCCATGCACCTCACGATAGAAGCCTTCCGGCGGGCATACTTTGACCGGGCGGAGTTCATGGGCGATCCCGATTTCGCCAACATTCCTGTGGCGCAACTGATCGACAAGCGCTACGGCGAAGCCTGGCGTGAGGGTCTGGACCCGCATCGTGCCACTCTGAGTGCAGACCTGAAGCGACCCGCGGTCTTCAATCAGCTCGAAAGATACGCCACTCTGCACCCGCAGCCGGCTGTTGGCGTTGAACCGGAGCATACCACTCACTATTCGGTTGTCGATGCCGAGGGAAATGCGGTCTCCGTCACTACCACGCTGAATGACAGCTTAGGCTCGCGGGTAACCGCCGAGGGACTGGGATTCCTGCTCAACGACGAGATGGACGATTTCGCTGCCGCACCCGGCAAACCCAATCTTTACGGCCTGGTGCAAGGCCCGGCAAATGCCGTAAGCTCCAACAAACGGCCCCTTTCCTCGATGACGCCAACCATCGTGACCAGGGATGGAAAGCTGTTCCTGGTCCTGGGCTCGCCGGGTGGTGGAACCATCACCACCATCGTGGCGAACGTTCTCATGGGGGTGATCGACTACGGCATGAATATTCAGGAAGCCGTAAATGCGCCGCGTTTTCACAATCAATGGATGCCGGATGAGATTCGATTGGAAAAAGGCTTTTCGCCTGATACGGTGCATCTACTCGAGCACATGGGCCACAAAATCGATCTCCACAATTACTGGGGAGATGCTGAGTGCATCGCGATCGATCCTCAGTCGAGAGAGCTCTTAGGCGCCAGCGATGCACGTCATAACGGGAGAGCACTGGGGTACTGAATGCTGAAGGCGATGTCAACTTACGTTTATGTCCGGGAGCGTTTGCATCCCGGTTTGTTGGACGGACTGGTCAGGGGCGGTGCTGAGGCCATTGAGATTTTTGCGGCGCGGGGCCATCTGGATTACGCCAACCGCAAGCAGCATGTGGTGGAGATTGCCAATTGGTTCCGTACCAGCGGGATTCCACTCAACTCGGTCCATTCGCCCATGTATCTCGATTACGACTGGGAACGAAGAACTCCGCCCATCAACATCACCGACGGAGAAAAACGCAAGCGCGTGGAAGCCATGGACGAGATCAAACGGGCGATCGAAATCGCGGAGCAGATCCCGTTTCGCTTTCTTGTCCAGCATCTCGGCGTGGGAGGAGAAGATTTCAACGACAAGAAACTGGATGCGGCCATGACCTGCGTGGAGCATCTCCGCGCGTTCGCCAAGCCGCTGGGAGTCACAATCCTGCTGGAGAACATTCCCAACGACATGTCTACCCCGGAGAGGCTGCTGGAATTCTTGAATGTCACCCACTTTCCGGATGTCGGCATCTGCTTTGATTTTGGGCATGCCCACCTGATGAGCAGCGTGGAAGAGGCGTTTGCCTTGTTGAAGAAGCACGTCCGTTCTACGCACGTCCATGACAATAAGAAGGATGTGGACGCGCATCTTTGGCCGGGGCAGGGCAATATCGATTGGCAGCAGGCGATGGAACTGCTCAAGACCGCTCCCCACGTGCCTCCATTGCTGATGGAAATCGAGGGTCATGAGAAGGCGGATATCCCACGCGATATGAGCGCTGCCTACCGCCGGCTGGAGGCCAGCTAGCGGAAGAAGCAGACGACTATCCACTCCGTCTGCTTTAATGTCTTTATGTCGGTCACAGCTAACGAAAAGATAAGTGCGGCGGCGCCCGTGTCGCGCATCTCTGAGCTTTCGAAGTTCGAAGGCCAGCTGGTCACCCTCAAGGGCTGGCTCTCCAATCTCCGCGAGAGCGGTAAGCTGCTATTCCCGCAGTTCCGCGATGGTTCGGGAGTTGTCCAGGGAGTGGTGGCGAAGAATTCTGTCCCGCCACAAGTATTCGATTCCGTTAAGGACCTCACCCAGGAATCCAGCGTGGTGGTGCATGGCAAAGTGCGAGCAGATAAACGCGCTCCTGGAGGCTATGAGCTTGACGTCACGGATGTGCAGGTAGTTCAGAAGGTGCCCGAAGGCGATCCCTACCCGATCACGCCCAAAGAACATGGCGTCGATTTCCTGATGGAGCATCGGCATCTGTGGGTGCGATCTCCGAGGCAGGCTGCGGTTCTGCGGGTTCGCGCGGATATCGAAAAAGCCATGCATGACTTCTTCGACGACCAGGGATTCGTCCGCACCGATCCGCCAATTCTCACCCCCGCCGCCTGCGAAGGCACGACCACACTTTTTCCCGTCGACTACTTCGACGAGCAGGCGTTTCTGACGCAGTCAGGCCAGCTCTATATCGAAGCCACAGCCATGGCGCTGGGCAAGGTGTACTCGTTTGGGCCGACCTTTCGCGCTGAGAAATCGAAGACGCGGCGTCACCTGACCGAATTCTGGATGGTCGAGCCGGAAGTCGCGTACGCCGAACTCGATGACATCATGGCGCTGGCGGAGAACTTCATCAGCTTCATCGTGCGGCGCGTCCTGGAGCGCCGGAAGTCCGATCTAGCGACACTCGCCCGCGATGTCAATGTTTTGGAAAAAATCACCACGCCATTTCCGCGGATCAGCTATGACGAGGCGGTTGAAATTCTGCATCAGGGCCATGCAAAAGGCGCGCTCGAGAGCAAGTTTGAATGGGGCGGCGATTTTGGAGCCCCGGATGAAACCTATATCTCTTCGCAGTTCGAAAAGCCGGTGATGATTCACCGCTATCCCGCCAAGGTGAAAGCTTTTTATATGGAGCCCGACCCCAGCCGTCCCGAGCTGGCGTTGTGCGTAGATGTGCTGGCGCCCGAGGGATACGGCGAGATCATCGGCGGATCGCAGCGCATTGGCTCTTATGAGCTCCTGCTGAAGCGAATCAAGGAACACGAACTTCCCGAGGAAGCGTTCAACTGGTACCTGGACTTGCGCAAGTATGGCGGTGTGCCGCACGCCGGGTTTGGGATGGGCCTGGAGCGGGCTGTGGCCTGGATCTGCGGACTCGAACATCTGCGCGAGACCATTCCCTTCCCGCGCATGTTGTACCGCCTGTATCCGTAGCGGAATCGTGTAGCGATCGAAGCCAGTCAGCAAGAAAGGATCGAAGGCACTTGTATGGACCCAGTTGTTACTGAGCAGGCAACGGTTGAACCGGTAGCAGGAGTTTCCAATCGAACCGGAATCGTTCCTAAGAAAATCCGTGTGATAGGAGTGCCGCTCGACCTGGGACAGTCCCGCCGCGGCGTCGACATGGGACCTTCCGCCGTTCGGGTGGCCGGCCTGGAAGCACGACTGGAGGGCCTTGGGCACAAGGTGGAAGACGCCGGCAATGTCAGCGTCGCGATCGCGGAGCAGAAGAAGGAAGGCAATCCGCGGGCAAAGTACCTGAAAGAAATCACCTCGACCTGCACCAAAGAAGCCGAGTTAGTGGTGAAGACGCTCGAAGCCGGTGAAGTTCCCCTGGTTTTGGGCGGCGATCACTCGGTGGCAGTGGGCACGGTCTCTGGGGTCTCGGAGTTTTACCGGCGGAGACAGCAGAAAATCGGGCTGCTCTGGATGGACGCGCACAGCGACATCAACACGCCGGATAGCTCTCCCAGTGGCAATGTTCATGGCATGCCGATGGCTGCAATTATGGGATTGGAATTACCCGAGCTATCCGGCATCTTCGGGTTCAGTCCGAAAATTGCGCCGGAAAACTGCGTACTGGTGGGAATTCGCAGCATCGACGAAGTGGAAAAAGAACTCGTTCACCGCGCCGGAATTGAAGTGTTCACTATGCGTGATATTGACGAGCGTGGCATGCGCACCGTGATCGAAGAAGCCCTGCGCATGGCCGGACGCGGCACCGCTGGTTATCACATCTCGCTCGATATGGACTGGATCGATCCGGAAGACGCGCCAGGGGTCGGCACTCCGGTTCGTGGCGGTGCGACTTACAGGGAAGCTCATCTCGCCATGGAGATCATCGCCGACCATGGCCGCATGCTGAGTTTTGAAATCGTGGAAGTAAATCCCGTCATCGACGAGCACAATCGCACGGCAGAGCTGGCGGTGGAGTTGGCGTTGTCAGCGTTCGGAAAGAAGATTCTCTGAGGCAGTTGAAGAATTGTGATGGGTGTGCAGGAAAACGCCGGGCCGCTTACTGTTCATCAAGTGCGGCCCGGGCTGGTTCCTGTTTACCACTAACCTCTTAGGAATTTAAGCGCGCGGATCCCCGTTGCGTGGTTCTCTGCGCTCGTGGAGAAATTCGTAACCGGTGATGTGCACCGCCACGGCATGCCGGTGATTGCTGCCATGGGGTGGCAAACAGCGAGCTACCCTGCCCTTGCAGAGCACTTTGCTGCCCGGCTGTCCGGAAATCTCTTCCGGCATCTCGAAGATCAGTTCCACCGTTGTCTTGGACGCGATGGGGGCGTCAGCATCGAACAGCACCCCGCTACGGCTGACGTTGCGGACCTGGCTTTCGGTCCACTTTCCGGATTTCTCGGTCCGAAATTGCAGTTCCAATTGCACGGCCAGGCGGCGCGCGCGCGGGCGCCAGCCGGATTGCCGGTTCAGGTGGGCTCGGTTTTGCACCGCGGTATGGGAAGCCACGCGCTCGGTACGGCGCATGGTGTTCCAGTCATACCCATATTCGGCTCCACAGCGAAGACAGACCTGGTAATACGAGTCCCCGTTACTGGCGCGGCGCGGCCAGGAAAACTCATGGGAACACGTCATGAATGGGATCACGTCTGAAAGCAGGCGCTCCATCCAGCTATGATGCGGAAGGATCGCCCCAAGTGGGTAGAGTACCGAAGTACTATGCGGGCGCGCACCAGAGTTGACATGGATCTGGTGCAATCGAGTCACCGGGAACGGTTGCTTTCCTGCCACCGGAAGCTTTATTTTCCCCAATATGGCCAAGAAGTTACGGGTGGGTGTCCTGTTCGGCGGACGGAGCGGCGAGCATGAGGTCTCCCTGCTTTCCGCCGCCTCAGTTCTTCAGCACATCGACAAAAACAAGTATGACGTGGTCCCAATTGGGATCACCAAGCAGGGACGCTGGCTGGCCGCCGCCCACGCGGAACGGCTGCTGCGGGGACACAAGAAAGAGGAAAAGCACCTACGGGCGGGCGATCCTGAAGCTACGGAGGCGGCAGCGGTGCTGGCGAAAGGTGAGTCGGTCCTGGTGCCGCCGATACCCAGTTCGGACCATTCGTCGATTATCCCGTTCGAGATGGAGTCAAATCCTGCGGCGAGTCACGACTTGGTGCGGCCTGCTGATCACGCCATCGCCGTCGATGTGATCTTCCCCGTCCTGCACGGCACTTTTGGCGAGGATGGTACCATCCAGGGCTTGCTGGAGTTAGCGGACATAGCTTATGTAGGCGCGGGCGTTCTGGGCTCGGCGGCAGGCATGGACAAAGATGTCATGAAAAGCCTGTTCCGCAGCGCCGGGCTCGAAATTGTGAAGCATGTGACCATCCTGCGCCGGGATTGGGAGCAGGATCCGGCTAAAGTTCGCAACCAGATTGAGAAACAGCTCAAGTACCCAGTGTTCGTGAAGCCCGCCAATCTGGGCAGCTCGGTCGGAATCAGCAAAGTGCACGACCGCAGCGAACTGGATGGCGCTATCTACGAGGCGGCCAAATATGACCGCAAGATCATCGTGGAGCACGGCGTCGGCGGAAAGAAAGGGCGGGCGCGGGAGATCGAATGCTCGGTGTTGGGCAACGACGATCCCATCGCATCGGTTGCGGGAGAGATTGTGCCTGCGACTGAGTTCTACGATTACGCCGCTAAGTATCTCGATGAGGGCTCACAGCTGCTGATTCCAGCTCGCATCAGCAAAGCTCAACAGAAGCAGGTGCAACAGATGGCGATTGCCGCGTTCAAGGCGGTAGACTGCTCGGGGCTGGGGCGAGTCGATTTCCTGATGGACCCCAAAACCGAAAAAATCTACGTTAACGAGATCAACACCATGCCCGGCTTTACGTCCATCAGCATGTACCCAAAACTGTGGCAGGCGTCGGGGATTTCATATCCAGACCTGATCGACCGGCTGATCCAGCTCGGGCTGGAACGCCACGCCGATAAGAAGCGGAATCGGTACAGTAAAGACTAAGGAAAGCGGTAGTCTTGGCGAGCAACGGTGGTTTCATGACAGGCAAAGTTGTTTTGGTGACCGGTGCGACTGGTGGGCTGGGAACGGCAGTGACCAAGGTCTTTCTTGATGCCGGGGCGATCACGGTGGGCGTGGCGCCCCACGTTCGGGCATCGGATTTCAATCATCCAGCATTCAAGCCGGTACCGGCGGACATCACCATGGCGCAGGGTGCGCAGGATGTGGTTGAGGAGGTACTGCGCCATCTCGGACACATCGACGTGCTGGCTCATCTCGTAGGAGGATTCGCCGGCGGACAGCCTGTGGACAAAATGGACGACCAGACCTGGAAGCGCATGATGTCGCTGAATCTGGACGCCGCATTCTTCATGACGCGCGCTGTCCTGGCGCCCATGCAACGCGCGGGAAGCGGACGAATCATTGCCATCGCTAGCCGCGCGGCCCTGGACCCGGGCGCGAACGTTGGAGCCTACAGCGCGTCGAAGGCGGCTATGGTTTCGCTCATCCAGACTATCGCGATTGAGAATAAAAATCGGGGGATCACGGCCAATTCGATTCTGCCGGCCACGATCGACACCCCGGCAAATCGCAAATTAGATCCAGGCGCGGACTACTCGCAGTGGATCAGGCCGGAAGCGATTGCAAGCATGATCTTGTGGTTGGCAACTGATGCGGGGGCAGTAGTGACAGGGGCGGCGATACCGATGTATGGAGCGCAGCTGTGATTGCTTGCAGAAGTTCGGTGGGTGCCCCACCCACGCCTTCCTTTGGCTTGAGTGGGAGGTCGAGGCGCAGCCTCGACTACTGACCACTGACGACTGATTACTGGCTACTGACTGCTGGTTAGGGATTCCTGATTGCTAACCGTTCACCGCCACTGCCTCTCTCACCGGCTTCACTTTTTCCATGAACGCGCGAACACGGTTTACATCGACGGGATTCTCCATCACGCCGTCTTTCTTGAGGCTTGAGCCCACGATGATCCCGTCGGCAAATTGCAGGAAGCTGGCGACGTTATTGGTATCGCTGCCGCTGCCGATCAACACCGGACGAGTGGCCAGCCGCTTCACCTCACGAACTTTCTCCAAGTCAGGCGCGCTGCCGGTCATGCGTCCGGAAACGATGACGCCATCAGCCCCGTAGAATTCTGTCCACTCGATGTGCGTGGCCAAGTCGATTCCCGGGAATGGCACCGAGTGCTTTTTATCCACATCAGCAAACACGTGGATGCGCTCCGCGTGAAGGTCTTTGCGCTTGCGCATCAGGTCGGCGGCACAGCCGTGGTCGAGTTCGCCCGTATCCCACAGCCGCGAGCCAGTCAGAATGCAAACGCGAATAAAACGTGCTCCTGCGGCAACAGCAATGGAGAGACAAACGATGCCGCCGTTGTGAATTACATTAATCCCGACGGGTAGCGGGAAACTGCGCACCACTTCGGCAGCACCCACGGCCTGCGCAGTCATTGCCTCCGGCTGGACAGATGAGCCGACGTAGTACGGCAGGTCCCACATGTTCTCGACCATCAGGCCATTGACGCCGCCCTCGACCAGGGCTTCCGCGTCTTGCACGGCATGATCGATGATCTTCTGCATGCCATATCCGGTGTAGCCGGGCGAGCCCGGAAGCGGCCACAGATGCACCATTCCGATCACCGGCTTGGGAACTCCGAACAGGTCCGCCAGCGACTTCAGCCGCGGACGATCCATCGCTTGTTTCCACTCAGGCTTGGCTGGCACTGCTACCTCCTCGAGAATTGGGTCGACTTTCTCTAAGCTCTCGGCTCAAGCGCATGACTACTTGCTGCCGAATCGGATCCCAGTCTTGACCGAGCCGTGCGCGGCGGATCAGTCTCAGAATATCGCGGACTCGCGGCATCCTCTCCCCCGCGCCAACGACGGATGCCGCGGCTGCTCCTGCCGCATTCGCAACCAAAGCTGCTTCCATCACGGACCAGCCACGCCAGCGTGCCTGAAGATAGGCTGCAACAAACGCGTCTCCCGCTCCCGTAGTGTCAATCACAGAAACGGAAAAAGCCGGGATTTGCCGCAGTTTGCCAGACTCGAAAATCAGGCAGCCTCGCTCGCCCAGCTTCAAGACTACCTCGCGGGCTCCGGCGCGTCTCAAAGCATCAAATGCCGCTTGCTCAGTGTGCGTGCCGGTGATCGCGCGGGCCTCGTCCACACTCACAAAGAGAATATCCACCTTGCGGCTGACTTGCAAAATTTTGCCCGGAACCTCGAGGCTGGGAGCGCTCCCTACATCCAGTGAGGTAGTTCCGCCCACCTTTCGAATACTGTTGAGAAGATATTCCGCGGTTTTCGCAGTACTGGGGCTCAGGAAGTTGTAGCCGGCAAAGTGTGCGGCGCGTACACTCCGAAGCCACACTGCTTCTTTTCGAGGCTGCACTACTTCGCCGGCGCCGCGGCTCCCGAAAAATGTCCGCTCGCCATCGGGGGTAACCGCGATATACATGATCCCGGTCAGGGCTTTCTTGGTGCGCTGAACTTGCGAGACATCCACTCCCTGGGTCCGTAGAATGCGCAGCACGATGTCGGCGAAGCCGTCGTGGCCTACCGCTCCCAGCAGGCGAACTGGCACTCCCCAGCGTGCGAGCGACACGGCACAGTTGGCGGCGACGCCTCCACAATGCAGTTCGAGCCGTGGAGAAAGGCAGTCCTCGCCGGCATTGGGCAAAGCTTGGATCGGCGCCAGGATGTCGAGGGTAATGTCTCCAAGTACGACAACGCGACCTGGGCGTGACTTGTGTGGGTTCACCGCCCGGCATTGTAACGGACGCGGTCTTTTGGTCCGGTCATTGCTCCGAAGAGCAGTGGAGGATTAGTTGGGCGACTATCTTGAGCTCTCGGACGAGATAGCGAAAGCGCTAGCCGAAGGAATACCCGTGGTAGCGCTGGAGACGACGGTAATCGCGCATGGACTGCCGCCGCCAATGAATCTCGAGACGGCTCACAAAATGGAAGCCGTTGTTCGGGAAGAAGGAGCAATTCCGGCAACGATCGGTATTCTCAATGGAAGGGCGAAGGTGGGCGTCTCGGACGGCGAATTAGCAACATTCGCCCAGGGAGATCGGGTGGCTAAGGTGAGCTGTGCCGATCTCGCTGCGATTCTAGCCTCGGGCGGCGTAGGAGCGACCACTGTGGCGGCGACGGTCTTCATCGCTGCGCGCGCCGGCATACCGGTTATGGCTACGGGTGGGATTGGCGGAGTTCATCGCGGTGCGGAAGACAGCTTCGACATTTCTGCCGATTTGGGAGAGCTGGCCAGAAGTCCGGTAGCAGTGGTTTGTGCCGGAGCCAAGGCGATTCTCGACCTGCCACGCACCCTCGAGGTGTTGGAGACTCTGGGCGTTCCGGTGGTGGGTTGCAGCACCCACGAATTTCCTGCTTTCTTTTCGTTAGATAGCGGGTTGCGCCTGAACCATCGCATCGACACGCCAGACGAGGCTGCGAGGTTGATGAAAGCGCACTGGAACCTGGGGCTTCGCAGCGGCATCGTATTCGGCAATCCTCCACCGAAAGAGAGCGCGTTGACCTCGGCTGAAGTGGAGACTCTGATGTCCAAGGCGCTCGTGTCCGCAAAAGAAGCTCAAGTTCCGGGCAAGGCAGTGACTCCGTACTTGCTAACCGAACTGGCGCGACTGAGTGACGGCAGAACGCTTAGGACGAACCTGGCTGTGCTGGAGAACAATGCGCGAGTAGCAGCCGCCGTGGCTGTGGCTTACAGCCAATTAGAGCACGGTGAATAGGCGAGACCTTGTGGTCGAATATCGCAAATGACCAGTTTAAATTCAATAACTTAACCGCCAATACGTTTTCTCTTGTTTTTCCCGCGTTTCCTCTGTAAACTAACTAACCAGTTAATTAAATATATGTCCACTGCCACCGCAAAACTCAAAATCAAGTCGGGCTCCCGGGGCATGCCGGAGAAGACCCGCGCTGCCATCCTCAAGGCCGCGATTCGGGAATTTTCCGAGCATGGGGTTGCGGGTGCGCGCACGGATGAGATCGCGCGCGCCGCCGGCGTCAACAAGGCCCTGCTCTATTACTACTTCCATGACAAAGAGGCCCTGTACGGGGCCGTGCTGGACAGCGTGTTTTCGGGATTAGTGACGCGGGTTCTTCCCATACTGGAGAGTGATCTGCCCCCGGGCGACAAGATCATGCGTTATGTGGGGGCCTACTTTGACTTCATCGCCAGGTCGGCAGGCGATTCGAGTCTGCTGCCCCGGCTCGTACAGCACGAAATGATGCGTGCCGGACGCAATCGCTCTCCGCACTTGAAGCACTTGGTCGAGCAGTACTTCCTACCGTTATTTCAGCGGGTGACACGAACATTGCAGCAAGGCATCGAAAGCGGAGAATTTCGGCCCCTAAGGGTCGAACACTTTGTGCCGTCAATGATTGCCGTCACGGTTTTCTATTTCAACAGCCTGCCTGTAATCCGGCTGATTTTGCCGGGAGATCCGCTGTCCCCCGAGCGGATCGCGGAGCGGCGCGCAGCGGTTCTGGATTTGATCGCCGCGGCGCTGTTTCGTTCGCCAGAAGCTGCTGGCGAAAGTTTGGCGCGCGAGCAGGAGGGAGGGCCCCAGTGAAGCCAGGCAAAAAATTCGCGATATTGCTGGCCATCATTCTGGCGGTAGCGGTGGCTTATTACTTCTATTCCACTGATCGCAACCGGTCGCTGGTGCTGATCGGCACCGTGGACGCGAACCAGGTCATCGTGAGCGCCAAGATTTCCGGCCGTATCGAAAAGCTGCTGGTGGATGAGGGATCCGAGGTCAAGCTGGGAGATCTGATCGCCCAGTTGGATACCGCCGAGATGCTCGCCCAGAAACGACAGGCGGAGGCTATGTATTCCAGCCTGCGGTCGCGGGTGGCGGAATCGCGCGCTACCGAACAGGCAACCTCGGGATCGACGTCGAGTGACGTTTACAACGCTCAGGCCAAGCTGGAGTCAGTTCAGGCACAGCTGGTGGAATCGCAAGCTGACCTCGAGCGCCAGAAGCTGGACACGGCGCGCATGGTATCGCTGGCTGACCAGGGAGTGGCCTCGCAGCAGGATCGCGACCGCGCGACGGCATCGCTGAAGCAGGCACAGGCCCGCGTCGACTCACTGCAGCACCAGATCAGCGCCGCCCGCGCGGAATTGCAGGCGGCGAAAGCGCGCACAATGCAGGCAAATGCGGCGATTAAAACGGTCGACGTAAATCGCGCCGCAGCGGTCAGTGCGCAGGCACAGATCGCTGAAATGGAAGCCCGCCTGAATTACACCAAGGTTTATTCGCCGGTTTCAGGGATTGTGTCGGTGCGCGCCGCGCGTGAAGGCGAGGTTGTGAGTCCGGGCACGCCTATCGTGACCGTGGTGGACTTGAGCGACACCTGGGTGCGGGCCGCAATTCCAGAGACCTACGGTACGAAAGTTGCCATCGGCGAAACCCTTCCGGTCCGCCTGCCTTCGGGAGAAGAAGTGACTGGCAAGGTGATTTTCAAAGGCGTGGAAGGTGATTTTGCAACCCAGCGCGACGTCAGCCGCCGCAAACGTGACATCAAGACGGTCGCGCTCAAACTGCAGATCGACAACAGCCAGCGGAAGCTGGTGCCGGGCCTGACCGCCGAGGTGCTGGTCCCCCAGCAGGTGTTGAAACGGCCGGTGAGCGCGCCTTTTCTGCCGGCCCAGGATAGGAACGGCGGGAGCTCGCACAGCGCCGTGGCGGAGAAAAACTAGGTGCTTGGGGACTTCAATCCGAAGACCGGCAACGGCTCTGCAGCCGGGGTTGCAGGTGGAGATGGAAACGCGAATGCTTCACGCGCGCTCGCCGTAGAGGTCAGCCACATCGTCAAGAAGTTTGGCGAGTTCACAGCGGTGGATCATGTGTCATTTTCCGTCGCTGAAGGCGAAATCTTCGGCCTCCTGGGACCAAATGGGGCCGGGAAATCCACCTTGATCCGCATGATGACCACGCTGATCCCCATCACCGCGGGGTCGGCGAAGATCACCGGGCATGACGTAGCCAGCGAACCGGATGCTGCTCGCAGCAACATCGGAGTGATTCCGCAGGCGATGACAAGCGATCCCGATCTCACGGTGGATGAGAATCTGAACATCTACGCCAAGCTCTACAGCGTCCCTGCGGATCAGCGCAAACACAACATCGACGAACTGCTGGAACTGGTGGATCTGTCGAAGTGGCGCAGCGCGCAGACCAAGACGCTTTCCGGAGGAATGCGGAGACGGCTGGAGATCGCGCGTGGCCTGGTGCACTCTCCGAAGATCTTTTTTCTGGATGAACCGACCACCGGGTTGGATCCCGTCTCGCGTGTCGCCGTCTGGGAGATGCTCACGCGCATTAAGAGCGAGCGGAATCTGACTGTGCTGATCACAACGCACTACATGGATGAGGCCGATCGGCTCTGCGACCGCATCGCCATCGTGGATCATGGCAAGTTGGTCGCTCTGGATACACCGATGGCGCTGAAGCAAACCGTGCCGGGCACGAATGTGATCGAAGCCCAATTTCTCCATGCTCCTGCGGATTGGGAACAGGAATTGCGGCAATTGGAGGACGTGCACAACGTGCAGCACGAAGGCGCCAACATGTACCGCATCATGACCTCCGCTGGCCCGCGCACCACCACCGCGCTGGTGGAATTGGCGCTCAAGAGCGGAGTGGAAGTGAAGTCGCTGTCGGTGCAGAGCACGACTTTGGATGATGTGTTTGTCCACTATACGGGACGGCAGCTGCGCGATGAGCAGGTGAAAGCGTTCGGATTTGTGATGCCGACTCGTCCCGGGTATTAGTGATGAATTTACTGAGCTGAGCCACGAACTTGAGGGTGCCCCATCCTAGCCGTCGTTTGGTTGGGGTGGAAGGTCGAGGCGAAACCTCGACAGATGCGGCAATAGGGAACGAATCATGCAACGGATGTGGGCCATAGTCGAACGTGAATTGCGCAAGTTCCTGCGCTCGCCAGCGCTGATGATGGTATCGATGGTCTTTCCGCTGGTGCAGCTCCTCGTGCTGGGCAATGCCTTTGGCGGAAAGATTCGCGATGCGCGGCTGGGCGTGGTGGACCAGGATGGCGGCACACAAGCACTGAAGATCCGCGAGGCGTTTGATTCCGTGCAGGCCACCGCACGCACCTTTCGTCCGATTTACTACAGCGACGATCGGCAGGTGATGAACGATGTCCGCAACGGCAAGCTCGACGCCGCCGTGGTCATTCCCCCGCAGTTCTCCCGCCGCATGTATGAGCAGGAACATCCGCGCATCGCGCTGATCGTGGACAACAGCGACAACTTCATGAGTTCCTCTCTCGAAGACAAAATGCGCGAGCTGACGGACGCGCTCAATGATCCCGTGGTCGAGCCCCGGATATTGCAGAAGGTCGTGCTCGATACAGTAGAGCTGTATCCCTACATCGAGTATTTGAAGTATTTGCTGCCCGGCTCGATTGCGCTGGCTATGTTTGTTTCGGTGATGATCGGCGGCGGCATGCTCTACATCGACGACAAAGCGCGCGGCATTCATGAAGGCTACCTCGTCACGCCGATCACCAAAACCGAGCTGGTCCTGGGTTTGAATGTGGCGGGCGCGATTAAGGCCGTGGGCGCGGGAATCGTGATCACTTTTGTGGGCTCGCTGATTGCCGGCGTGAGCAACACCTTTCATCCCACCACGTTTCTATGGCTGTTGGGGATGATTCTGGCCACTTCGCTGGCATTCAACACCATGATGTTCCTGATGATGGTGCGGGTGGAGGATCCGCTGGTGCCACGCGCGATTTTCGGCGTGCTCAACACGTTGCTGTTTTTTCCCAGCGGTTCGATTTATCCCATCAAGGCATTCCCGGCTTGGCTCAGGGCCATCGCGATTGTGGATCCATTCACCTACGCGGTGCACGGATTCAAGGCGCTGCTGCTGAAAGAGGCGGGCTTCGCCGCCATCTGGCAGGACATGCTGTTCCTGACGCTGTTTGCGATGGTAATGATCAGCGTGGCAACGCCGTTGTTTAAGAGGACGCTCTAGGGGAAGCTGGGTTTAGCGGCATCCAAGTGTCTGCACGAAGTCTTTTCCGAGTCCTCCCTCCACTTGGAGCACGCTTTTCTTCTTGCCGGTATTGCCGAAAGCCGCGGACAGGGGTCTCCACGCCACACGCGGCAGGGCAAGACCCGAGCTGCGCAGGGGCTCTCTATGGCAAGTGATCCAAATAGCAAGCACCGTTGGTCGGCTGCGCCGGGGTTGTGGGCGGTGTTTGCCAGGGAGGATTGCTGAAGTCGAAGAACTCGGTCATATCCATTTGTGCGGCATCGCGCTTGGTCAAGCTGGGAAGACCCCAACGAGTCTCCACCAACTTGAGCCAGGCGGTATAGTCGGCCACGGTGTGCGAGACAAAGTTCTTCTTGGTGAAGGGCGAGACTACGATCAGCGGCACCCGGTAGCCGGTAAAGACGAAGTCGCAGTTCGGGCCACTATTTCCTACACAGATATCCGGGCCGTTCGGAGGCGGACCTTGTTGCAGGTCGATGGGCTTGATGCCGTCCGGACTTACCGCTGGTTGTGGCGGCACGTGATCATAGAAACCTCCGAATTCATCGAAGGTGAGAATGAACACGGAGTCCTTCCAGGCAGAACTCTTCATGAGAGCGCCGATCAAGGTGGAAACATACTGCGATCCGACCTGAACGCTGCCCCCCGGTTCGCCATCATCCAGCCCCGGGTGCTCATCCAGGCCACTGTTGAAACCCGGCTCAATGTAAGCCACCGAAGGCAGGGTTCCATTGTTTAGGTCAGTGAAGAATTGATCCACCCCTACAACATTTTGCGGATATTTGGCGCCCGCGGTGAACGGGTTTAAGTCGCTGTCGTTTACTGGAGGATTGGCGTGCGTAAGATCGGTAACATAGATTTTCCATGACACCCCGGCATTCTGCAGCAGGTCGAAGACGGTTGTGTTACTGAGGGGCGGGGCACCCGCGGCCAGCGGGTAGACGTGGCCCGCCGAGGTTGCCGCCACCATGTACATTCGGTTGGCCTGCGTACGCGACATGACAGGCGAAAACCAACGATCGGAGGTCGCGAAACTCGACGCCAGGAAGCGGTAGTAAGGGAGGTCGCTGGCGTCGTAGTAGGCCATAACACGCTTGCCGTCCACGTCGGAAAAGCCTTCGTTTCGTGCGTCATGGGCGGCCGTCCAGACGAAGCCGTCAAGAGTGGGAGTCGACGAAACTGGGTTGCTGAGATTCCAATCCACGTGATCCTCATTCCAGGACGGGCTCGGATTTTCAATGCACTGCGAGATCATGTGAAAGGACGCAATCTGCGGACTGTTGGCGTCAATAGTGCAGTCGTTCCCGGGAAACGGAAACGCCGGGTCGCATCCCGGGTTAGTCGGAGCAGGCCCCTGCAGCGGTGAAGCGCCCGATGGCGGATTGAACTGCGGCAGTCCGTCGAAAGACTGATCCGGAAAGCCATTGGCGGCCCAGTACTGGCGCATGTCGCCGAAGTAGTGGTCAAACCCACGGTTTTCCTGCGCCATGAAAATGATGTGATTGATCTGAGTCAGACCGGCTTGCGTCGACACGCTGGAGGGATCGGAGCTTGAGGTGAGACCCTGACATCCGGCCAGCGCCAATATGGCGGCAGCCGCCAGGATCAACAAGGCAAGTTCGCGGGCATTTGCTCCCCGAACACGGTTCCCCTGATCGCTATCAGGCATTCACGTCCTCGCCAAAAAGGTAGTCAGTTACAGAGCGACGCTGAGATGCAGTAAATGGCCGGACTGTTGGCCGATCGCGCTAGATGCTCAAACGGATGGACTTAGCGGAAAGCTGTTAGCGCGATTGATGGGGAGAACGGCAGCGCATCTTGAGAAACGCGCACAAAAAAGAGGGGACCTTGCGGTCCCCTCCTGCACTTGGCTGACAGGGCGAGAGGTGCGTCGACGAGAGCCTGCCGAATGGCTGCTAGTCGGCGCTCAGTGCTGCTTCAAACTCTTCCAATTTCGAGGAACGCGAGGACGACGAAGTCGAGCTCGATTCCGGCTTGAACGAAGTGGATTCCGGCTTCGAGTCTGATTTCGATTCGGGGCGGGCGGCCTTGGCATCACCCTTCATATCGATGCTGCCCTTGAAGAAGGCGCCCTCTTCGATGCTGATGCGCTTGGCAATCACGTCGCCGGTGAGCGAGCCGCCGGTGCGGATGTCGAGGCGGTCGCCCACGGTCACGTTGCCTTCCAGGGTGCCGCGCACCACGACTTCAGCCGCCGTGATGCTGGCCTTTACTTTACCGGTCGCGCCAATATTGACGTAGTTCCCGGGTAGGCGAACCGAGCCTTCCACCTGGCCTTCGATCAGCACCGACTCGGAGCCGGTGATCTCGCCCTTGATCACCAGGGACTTGCCAATCACGGCGTGATTGGTGTTGGCCACCGGCTTGGGCGTGTTGAATTCAGTGTACGAACGGTTTTCCGCGGGCTTGGCTGCGGGTGGCTGGGGCGCTGGACCGGTGCTCGTTCCATCAACAGGTGTGGGCTTCCACATGTGTCAGATCCCTTCGTGGCGGAGATGAGAAAGTTTTTATCTGTATTCCTGAGGCTTGGCGAGGTGCCGGAGGCGCATGTCTCGATGGACGGAAGGACAGTGGGGGTGATGTACGGTGGGTTGGCAGCAATCCGAGCGACGCGCCCGTCTTGCTTCTTCCGACCCCCGTCTTTTGCGAGTCACGGGCGCGGAGTCGAAGGATCGGCTTTTGGCGCTGACTGCTGACTACTCCCCAGCTTCGCTGAACATACCTTCCCAGGCCTCGCGCGGCATCGGAGGTTGCGCCGCGACCCTTATATTCTCGAGAACATGCGCGCTCTGGCCCATTCCGATCAGCGATGAAGTAAGGTTGGTGGCAGAGCGCGCGAACTGGATGGAGTTTTCCGCATCGCTCTCGAGCCCGAGCTTTTGCCGCAGGGGATCGGGCATGCCGCTGGTTAACTGTCCCTGATAAAGCGTGGCGCTTCCCATCACCGCGATGCCGAAATCGGTCGCAAGCTGCAAAAGTGAACCCTGCCGGCCATTGCAGCTGTGATTTCCCAAAGCCCAGGCCTCAGTCATTGCCAGACTGAATGGCAGTTGTACGAAACGGAAATGGTGTTCTGGACCGCCGACTTCGCGCGCGGTGTGCACCATGCGCTCTAAATTCATGTAGCCCTTCTGGGTGGGGGCGAGACGAAAACCGTTCCACGTGGCCGCGCCATAGAAACGGATTTTGTTTTCGGTGACTGCGGTCTCTAGCGCAGTGAAGGCCGCCCCGATCCGCTTCCAGAAGATGTCTTCGTTGACCGCGCCGAGTTGATGCTCCGGATTGTGAAGATAGAAGACGTCGATTGTCTCGAGTCCCAGGTTGCGGCGGCTGCGCTCGATCTGATCAGTCAGGTATTTGGGGGCCATGCAGTGGACGCTACCAGCGACTTCGCTTCTGTCCATCACCCTGCGCTGAAAATACTCCTGCTCGAAGTAGGCCGCCGGATCAGCAGGCACATCGCCATCAAAAGCCAGATAGCCAGCCTTTGTGCAGACCACGACTTCATCCCGCTGGACCTCGCCGGTTGCCACGAGTTGTGCCAGAGCGGCTCCCAGGTTGCGCTCCGAGCGCTGGTGGCGGTAGTTGATGGCGGCGTCGAGCACGTTGATTCCGGAGCGCAAAGCCTGGATGATGGCCTCGGTGTAGGAGCGGTCGGCAGCATCGTCGGTCTCGCCGAGGTATGTGCCCAGAGCAATGGAGGAAAGCGTGAGGTCGGAGGCGCCGGGAACGTGCCGCGGCTGGCGAAAATGTCCCGCCTGTTGCAGGGCGGGAAAGCGGCCGGCGTAGCGAGCCGTGCCTTCAGGTGAGACCGATCCTGGCAGCATGGAGGCAAGTGTAACAGGGTGGAGCCGCACCTTCTTCCTCACCGATCAGAACCGCCAGAGACCTGGTGAAGCAATCAGTCGAGCGGTTCCGAGTCGATGCCGATGTTCTTTTCCCCAGCCGCCTTCTTTTCCTTGTACTTCTTGACCCAGGCTTCGAAACTTTTGCCGGCAGCTGTATCGCGTCCGGTGAAGGCAAGGCCGGCGATATCGGAGTAACGCAGGGTTATCTTGCCGGATTGATTCCTGGGCATGAACCGGACAGTGCACTCGTTCAGCGATGAGCTGTGGCTGCGGCGGTCGAAGATGTAGCCCTCGATGCTCTCCCCGTTTTTCAGCGTGATAGTGATGTCGCCGCGGTAGTCAAAGGCTTTCTCCAGCGCCAGGCGGATTTCCTCGTCGCTCGCCATTTGCGGAATCCAGCCTTCGAGCCTTTCGTGGACCGTGCCGAGGGATTCTTCGTCTGAATCGGAGTGGGGGGTGAGCTTGGGATCGCGCATAGGAAAACTGTTATCTCGTAAATGTTAAATGAAGAACTGCAATTCAAAGTCTCTAACTTGGCGCTGGAGGGGACAAATGAAGAGATGCTTCGTCCGCGACGCGGGCTTAGCACGACCCCAGGGTAAGAAACAATCTCAGCCTTCGGGCGTGGTGATTTGCACCAGTTGCCGCGGAGGATGGTGAGAGGGCGCCGCGCCGCCGGGCACATCCGGATCCTTGTAGCGGTGGAAGAATGTGGCACGCATCGTTGCCAGGAATCCGGCCAGCGAGCCGAAGGTGTGATTGACCGCGCTCGTCTCATACCCGCTGTGCACCATGCAATTGGCGCACTTGTGGTTGCCGCTGCGCGCGCCGTAGTGTTCCCATTTGGTTTCCCGAATCAGTTCCTCGAAGCTATCGGCATAACCGTCCTGCAGCAGGTAGCAGGGTTTCTGCCAGCCAAAGATGTTGTAGGTGGGCATGCCCCAGGGAGTGCACTCGTAGTCGCGGCGGCCCATGAGGAACTCGAGGAAGAGCGGGCTCATGTTGAATTTCCAGCGCGGACTTCGATTGCTCAGAATTTCGCGGAACAAGCGGCGCGTCTTCTTCTTGCTGAGGAAATGCTCCTGGTCGGGCGCCTTGTCGTAGGTGTAGCCGGGGGACAGCATCATGCCCTCAACCCCGAGGTCCATCATCTCGTCGAAGAACTGGCGGACGCTCTGCGGATCGGCGCCGTCGAACAAAGTCGTATTGGTGGTGACGCGGAAACCGCGCGCGAGAGCGGCGCGGATCGCGGCCACGGCCTTGTCGTAGGTGCCTTCGCGGCAGACGGAGAAGTCGTGGTGCTCGCGCTGGCCGTCCATGTGGACGACAAACGAAAAATACTTGCTGGGCGTGAATTGATCCAGCTTCTCGCTAAGCAGCAGGCCGTTGGTGCAGAGATAGACATACTTCTTGCGCGCCACCAGGCCGCGGACGATCTCGGCGATTTGCGGATGCATCAGCGGCTCGCCCCCGGGGATGCTCACCAGCGGAGCGCCACATTCTTGGACTGCCTGGAAGCACTGCTCGGGCGTGAGGTCTTTCTTCAGCACATGCGCGGGATATTGGATTTTTCCGCAGCCGGCGCAGGCGAGGTTGCAGCGCATCAGCGGTTCCAGCATCAGGACCACGGGATAGTGCTTCCGCCGCTTCAGCTTCTGGCTGATGACGTAGGAAGCTACGGTCCACATCTGGGATACGGGCACTGGCATATCGAGCTGCGCTGACCTCACACGGCGGGGCGCACCCCACCTCAATCAATCTTACAGGATAAGGGCGGGAAGGAGATAGTTCCATCGGAGAATCGGGCAATCGGGGAAATTGAAAGTTGAAAAGTAATCGGATCAGCCGGTGTTTTTCCTTATTTCCTCTTACTCACCCTAGCTCGAAGGCGTTTGCCCGCCGCTGAGGACGCACGAGCTTTGCGCGGGGCGGATGCGGCGGCGATGAATTCGGCAGCATTTAATTGTGTGGCCGACTTCCACAGCCGCTCCAGGTTGTAGAAGTTGCGGGCCCGGGTGGAGAAGATGTGGACGACGAAGTCCACGTAGTCGAGCAGCACCCACTCCGCCTGGTTGTATCCCTCAACGTGGGCGGGGCGCAGCCCGGATTTCTGCAGCTGCTCTTGGACGGCATCGGCGATGGCCTGAATCTGCCGCGGATTGCTGCCCGAGCAAATGAGGAAATAATCGGTGAAGGCGCCGGAATGCTTGCCCATTTCGAGGAGGACAATGTCGTCGGCCTTGCGGGATTCGGCCGCCTCGATCGCGGCCAGGAGTTGCTGCCGAGTCTGATCAATCTTCTTCTTATTTGCCATGAACGATCTGGTTATTGAGTGTCGAGAATGGATTGCTTTGCCATTACACGGTAGCAGAGCACTTATAAACATGATTATTAATCCGGAGGCGAACGATAAAGGTTCATCTTACGGATGTAGTCGGCGACGGCGCTGGGAACCAGGCGGTCCAGATTGCGGCCGGAGCGGACCGCGGAGCGAATCTGGGTGGCGGAGATGTCGCGATGCACGCCGGTCAGCAGATGGATTTTGACGTCCCCGAGGACGATCCTGTTTTGGGGACGCGAGCGGCGAGTGGCCCAGGCCGCTGCCGACGGGCGAATACCTGGGGGCAAGGCAGCCGCGACGTCGTCCAACGAAAACCCAGGGCGGTTGGCGACGATGAATTCCGCTTCGTGCAGTACGTTTTCGGCCTCATGCCATGTGGCGATCTCGAGAAAGGCGTCGATGCCGATGATGAGCACCAGTCGATCGCCGCGTTTTAGCGTAGGCCGTATGCGGCGCAGAGTGTCGATGCTGTAGCTGGGCCGCCGACCTCCTTCTCCGGCAGGCGCCTCCATCAACGACGGGACAAAACCGGCATGGCCTGCGGTAGCCAGGGTCACCATGGCATAGCGATGTTCGAACGAGGCCAGCGGCTGGCGGCGCTTGTGCGGGGGCCTGCCCGACGGCACAAACAAAATGCGCTCCAGACGGAATTGACGGCGGGCGGCGCTGGCCACCGCCAGGTGACCACGATGAATGGGATCGAAGGTGCCGCCGAAGATTGCGACGTTCATCGAAAGCGAACAGTTTCCAGTTTACGGCGGCAACTGGCAAGGGGAATTTCCGCAGCGCGGTCAGCATTCAGAAATCAGGATTCAGCAATCGGCCACTGAACTGCCCGCAGGTCGGCTTCTCGTATCAACTCGCGGCGCGAGGCAGCCTCTCCAGCGCATTGCGATCCCACTTGCCGAGGGTGGCGGCGGCCTCGTAGGTGCTCTGGCAAAAATCCAGCAATGACGTGCTGGGCGACTTCGCCTTGCGAACGTCGTCATACATCAGAAGGAATTCGCCAAGTTGTTTGTGGTAGAAGGCGGCCTCCGGCTTGACGCGCGCCTCCTTGAAACCCTGCGGTTCGGGCACGGTGTAGGAGTAGAAGGCGGCTTCCTTGATGTCTCCGCTGCCGGGCCAAAAGCCGACGCTGATCACCTCATGGGAATAGGCTTCACGCGTCATGGCGTCGGCGCCGGGCCGTTCCGGCGCCCGCCGGCCGGAAAAACGGCTTACTGCCAGGTCGAAACTTCCCCAGAAGAAGTGCACCGGGCTGGATTTGCCGATGAATCGTGCCCTGAATTGCTGGAAAACAGAATCCACCGACAACAGGATGCGCCAGAATTTTTCCACTGGCTTGGAGTCGTATGACGCGTGCACCCGATCCTGGTCGAATGGGATGGGATCGGGAATTTCAACCGGCATGTGCCAGATTTTGACCTCGATCCCCGCCGACCGAAGCATCTTCATGAAGTCCTGGCAGAAATCAGCCACCGAGCGCGGGCCAAGCGGCAGTGTCTTCACGGCTCCGTCACTGGTCTCAAGCACAAGCCGATGCTCGAGGAAGTCGAACCAGAGCTCGAAGGACCGTTCGCCGCAGGGAATGCGCGATGTGGTGAGACCCCGCGCAGTGACATATAGCGGGACATTCCACCAGTGGTTCACCAGCGGGGTGAGCGCCAGCCGGACTTTTCCGACAATCTGTGTCCACATGTGGAGCGTGGCGTAGGTATCCTTCCAGGCTTCCAGGGATAGCGTGGGCCAGCATTCGGGTCGATCGGCAGCCAAGGTGGACATAAGCGTTCCTGGGTTATTGTGCACGCCGCAGGCGAAGATTTCTATGTCCTGAATAGGAAACTGCAGATCCCTCGTCGGGCTGCGCCGACCGGTGATGTCATTGGTTTGTTTGTTGTTGCGGCGCGGCTGAAGCGGCGCCCTTTCAAAGCCAAGCGAAACATGGTTGCCTCGCCGCGATGCGGGCTCAGCATGACCCCAAAGCGGACCGGAAGGTCAGTGTTGGCTCAAAAGGTGACAGCCTGCCGATTGCTCCGTAAAATCGGCAGCCGGCGCGCGGTTAGCGTCACTGCTCGTTGAACTTTTCTACTCAAGCCGTCGGTTTTGCCCTGGCCATTGCGATCGGACTGCTGGTTGGCCGATCCCGCGAGGCGGAAGAGGAGACCGGGCCTCCCAAACCTGGCCTTCGCGATTCCGTACTGGTCTCGCTCTTGGGAGCGCTCTGCGGCTCCATCGGAAATATCACATTAACCGTTACCGCGCTGGCCGCGACCGCGGGCGTGCTGCTGATCATGCGCGCCCAGCACCCGAAGCGGACCGGCATCACGACCGAACTAGCGGAACTCGCTATCTTCCTGCTGGGATATCTCTGCCTCACCCAGCGGGTTCTGAGCGCAGCGCTAGCCATCACGCTGGCCCTGATTCTGGAGCGCAAGACGCAACTGCATCGCATCGCGCTCCAGACCATTTCCGAGCAGGAATATGGCGACATTCTCAAGTACCTGGCGCTGGTGTTTGTGCTGTATCCGCTGCTTCCCAAGGGTGCATACGGTCCTCTGCAGTTCTTCGAGCCGCGCAAGATCTGGTTGTTTGTGATCCTGGTTTCAGGAATCTCCTTTATCGGCTATTTCCTGACGAAATTCGTAGGGCCGGGCAAAGGCTTGCAGCTGAGCGCGGTGGTGGGAGGGCTGGCCTCGACAACCGCGTCGACGGCGGCGATATCGCGGGCGGTTCCAGAGAACGCGCGCGCGGCAGTGAGCCTGGCGGGAGCAACCCTGTTGGCGAATTGCATCCTGTTTCCGCGCACCTTGATTATTCTGCTGGCGGTCAGCCCACAGCTGGCAAAGAAATCGCTCCCCATGCTCAGCGCAATGCTGGTTGTGGGAGCGCTGGCGTCATGGATGCTGGGACGTCGGGAAGCGGGCGCCGCCGCTCCCAAGATGCCTCGCGTGTTCAAGAACCCGTTCACCATCGGCCCCGCACTGCGGCTGGGGGTGGCGTTCACGGTAATTCTTTTCCTGATCAAGGCGGGAAAGCAGTATTTCGGGAGCAGCGGGCAACTGGTCGCCTCCGGGATTTCCGGACTCATCGATGTGGATCCCGTATCGCTGTCACTGGGAAGCTCAGTCAATACGGGGGGGACGCCTATATCTCAAGCGTTGTTTGCGATCCTGGTGGCGATTGCGGCGAATTCAGTCTTCAAGACCGGCCTCGCAGTGGGCAGCCGGAATTCCGCCTTCTATCTGCGCGTCGCGGCCGGATTCGGGTTAATGCTGGTTGCGGGAGCGGTCGTGCTCTACTTTGTGCACTGAGGCAAGGACCATCGGTCGGGACAGCCGAAGCTCACAGTTTTCGACTTTCAATTTATCCGCTTACCCGATCTTCTCCAAGCCTTTCTCTGCAGCTATTCGCACCCGGTCCAGGGCTGCCTGCATTTCGGCATGTAACTGCTCCATCGCCGCGGTGTCGGCATCTTTGGGAACCGGGATCAGGCGGCTGACCCGCAGATACACCCGCGAGAAGGGCTTGGGGAGCATGAAGCGGTCCCATGAATTCAGCTCCCAGCATCTCTCTGCAGCGATGTGAAAGGCCACGATCGGCGTCTCTGTATTTCGCGCCAGCAGCACTGGGCCGGGCTTAGCGACGTACATGGGCCCGCGCGGGCCATCAATGGTGAATGCCACCGCACGCCCGGCGTCGATCACGCGATGCATTCCCAGCAGGGCGCGGACTCCTCCGCGGCTGCTCGAGCCCCGCACCGGCTCGTATCCGAAATGCGAGATGATGCGGGCGATGTATTCCCCGTCGAAGCTGCGGCTGGTCATGACTGCGATCTGGCGGTTGCGGAAGTGATAGCAGGCGGCAATGGTGCAGCGATGCCAGAAGACGTAGACGGCGGTCTTGAGAAACTCGCTGGGCGGTCCGCCTTCCTCGATGCTGACCGTGTATTTCAGCGTCGGGCCGATGAGGCGGATGAATAGCGTCCCTGCCCACGTCACCAGCCACAACAGCAGGCGTTGGCGAGGCGAGAAGTCGGCGACTTCGGCTTCCGCTTCTTCACGCGCGGCTGGTGGGGTAACAACGTCCATTGATCTGAATTCCATTGTTTCACGTGTCGTCCCTGTCGGGACTCGAGATCTGTTAAGCCCGGAACCCGGCACTCACGTATCAGTCTATGCTGTGTGGTCAGGCGTAACGCAGCCACTTCACGATTTCCGGCAGCGTAGGCCGCTTGCCGTACATGAGGATCCCTACGCGATAGATGCGCGAACAGACAACCAGCACGCCATAGATTGTCGCGACCAGGATTGCTAGCGACAGCAAAATCTGCCACAGCGGTGGCGTCTGCACAACAATACGCAGATACATCAGGATGGGCGCAAAGAAGGGCACCATCGACATCCACGTCGAGACGGTGGAATTCGGCTGCCGAATCACGAAGGTCAGCATCACGATCGGTACCACGATAGGCAGCGTCACGAAGAATTGCCACTGCTGCGCTTCCTGCTCGGAATTCACCATCGCACCGAGAGCGGCGTACATGCCGCTGTACAGCAGATAGCCAAGGCCGAAGAACAGGCAGAAGGCGGCGATCGTCAGTGGCGGCAACTGCAGCCAGCCGCGCATCTCCGGGCTGGCCACCAGGCCTGGCGCGGCAAGCAACGCGCCAATCACAATCCAGATCGCGATCTGCGTCAGGCCGACGGCTCCCACGCCCAGGACCTTGCCCGCCATCAATTGCCGTGAAGTTGCCGAGGAGAGCACGACTTCCATCACCCGCGAAGTTTTCTCTTCCAGCACTGAGCGCATCACCGCCATGCCATACACCAGCAGGGTGAAGTAGAGCAGAAAGGCCATCATGAAGCTGATGAAGAATTGCTGCACACCGCCGGAACTGCTTTCTTTACCTTTTCGAATTTTCACGGTCTCCACGTTGACGTCCTTGACCAGGTTTTCGGCGTCGGCTGCGGCGATACCGCGCTCGGCCAGCCGTTCCTTCATCACAGCCACGGTGAGCGCAGAGCCCAGGCCGGCGTCCTCGATGAAGTCGCTGGTCTCGCGCGCGGCGTAGGTCACCTTGCGTTTGGCGATGGCGTCGTCAGAGAGCCACAGGAATCCGTCGAGCGAGCCATCGCTCACCCGATTGCGCAAAGCTTCGCGCTCGTTCTCGCTGACGTCGCTATCGATCTCGATTCGATAGGCTCGTTCCCCCTCCTTTCCCTTCGTGAGCTGGTGTTTTACTGCTTCGCCCAGTTGCGGATTCGACGTGACCAGCACAATGTGACGGGTTCCTTCGGCTTTCATTCCTGCCAGTTTGGCCGGCAACACCGTCACCGCCAGCATGAACAGCGGCAGGATCAGGGTGCTGATCAGAAATGATTTCGTGCGCACGCGCTCCAGATATTCGCGGCGGATGATCAGCCAGATGTTACGCATTGCCCGCCCCCACCACGTCGATAAAGATTTCCTCCAGCGAGGGCTCCACCAGCTCGAACTTGCTGACACGGGTTCGCGAGGCCGCCAGCTGCAACAGTTCCTGCGGATCGGCGCCGGGTTTCAGGCGCACTTCCACGTAATTCCCATAGTTGTTGAAGCGCTCCACCAGAGGGCTCTGCTCGAGAAAGTTGCCGTTGCCCTCATATTCGAGCTGAACGTTGTTCTTGCCGTACTTGCCCTTGATCTGCTTCAGCTCGCCTTCCAGCACCGCCCTCCCATGATTGATCAGGCAAATGCTGTCGCAGAGACGCTCGACCTGGTCCATGCGGTGAGTGGAGAAGAGAATCGTCTTCCCAGCTTTCTTCTGCTCCAGCAAAATGTCTTTCAAGACCACCGCATTGGCGGGATCGAGGCCGGCGAAGGGCTCGTCGAGGATGAGGAACTCAGGCTCGTGCAGGATGGCGGCGATGAACTGCACCTTCTGCTGCATGCCCTTGGAGAGCTCCTCTACCTTCTTGTGGATCCAGTCGTTCAATTGCAGCCGCTCGCACCAGGACGCAGCTCGGCGGGCCGCATCCTTCGCGCTCACTCCTTTCAACTCAGCCAGGAATACCAACTGGTCCAGCAGCTTCATTTTTCGATAGAGACCGCGTTCCTCCGGGAGATAGCCGATGCGCTTCAGCAGCTCGCGGCGGAAGGGCTCACCAAAAATTCGCACCTCGCCGGAATCCGGCAGGGTGATGCCAATCATCATGCGCAATGAGCTGGTTTTTCCGGCGCCGTTGGGACCGAGAAGACCGTATACACTCCCCTGGCGGATGTTAAACGAGAGATGGTCGACGGCTACGAAATGATCGTAGCTTTTGCTAATGTCTTGGAGTTTTAGAGTATGGGTCATTAGTCTGCCAGGGGATCCCCCGAATCTAGTCAGGTAAATTGTAATCGGCCTTTTATCGACAACCTTTCCGAATACGCGATAACAGGAAGGGAAAACCGGATGCCAAAACATAGAATGAAGAGTAGGAAACCGAGCGTAGCCAAGTCGGTTGACGAGTACATAGCGGCGCAGCCTGAAGGAATCCGGCCGAAGCTCGAACAGGTGCGCGCCGCGATACGGATTGCCGTACCGGAAGCAGTGGAGTACATCGGATATGGCATGCCCGGATACAAGCTACACGGAAAGGCGATGCTGTATTTCGCTGGCTTCAAGGAGCACTATTCCCTGTTTGCGGCATCAGGAACGTTCTTGGCGGCGCTGGAAGGTGAACTCAAAAGCTATGAGCTGGGAAAAGGAACGATCCATTTCCCATTCACAGAGCCGGTTCCGGTGAAGCTCATCACCCGGATCGCGAAGCTGCGTGCGGCTGGCATCGCCTCCACGGCCAAAAAGCCACCACTGGGCCGACAGGCAGAAAGGCGCAACTCAGCACAGTAGGAGACATGGTAGCCCACCCGCGCGCGGTCGTTTTGCTCCTTAGCCCTGATTGGTGTAAACGTAATCTGCAAAGCAGGCGCGGCTGCGGTTGGCCGGTCAACTGATGTCCAGATATTCCTCAATCCATTGTTTCACGCTGAGCCGGCCGTCATCCGCAATGTCGAAGCGCAAGCCTGACATCTGCTGCTCGCTGTCCACCCAGGAAACCACGGCCCGGCAGGAAAGACCGGGCTTGCCTGGCAGATCGAATTTCAGCTCGGTTTCCTCGCCCAGCACAAACTTGCCCTCGTGCCGCATCGACATGCCCCCGCCGCTCACTTCCACCGTGCTTCCTTGAATTTTGCGGCCAGCCATGCGGGCCTCCAGCTTCACGATTACAGGGATCCTGACGTAGCGGCGGAACTCATGCAGGATGAGCAGGTGAGTGGATTTCACCGCGCGCAGGGCCGCCTGCCGCTCGACTGGACTCTCCAGCAGCACGTTGAGCCCGTAGCGCGAGTGCTTTATCGCTTCCCCCAGGCTGGCACAAACGGCAAAGATCAGCATGCGGCGGTTGTATTTAGATTCGCGGGCTGCTTTCAGCACCTCGGCTGCATGCTCATCGATGCCCACGGCACAGGCGTCGAACTTTTCATTCAGCAGGCGCTGTGCTTCGTCAGCGGTCAAGATATCTGTACCGATGCCAAACTGCTTGAAGCAATCGCGTAGGATTGCCGCCGACTTACTGTCGAGATTGACCAGGGCGGCCCGAGCGTGGACCTTCTTTGCCTGCGGCAGCTCCGCAAATCCTATTACCATCTTCGATCGATTAATCCCTTGATTCTTGAGCCCACAAAATACAGAGATGCTTCGCCACGCTCAGCGCCCGCCAAGGGCGGCTGTGAGACGGTCCCAGCAACGCTTCCAGAAGACTAGTGCGTCCAGCGCCGGAAGATCAGGCATCCATTGGTGCCGCCAAAGCCGAAGGAATTCGACATCGCGTACTCAACGTCATGCACCCGACGAGCCGTGTTGGGTACGTAATCCAGGTCGCACTCGGGGTCCGGAGTCTCGTAGTTGATGGTCGGCGGAAGCATCTGATCGCGCAACGCCAGCACGGTGATTCCCGCCTCCAGGCCGCCCGCGCCGCCCAGCAGATGTCCGGTCATGGACTTGGTGGAGCTCACCGGCATCTGGTAGGCATGCTCTCCAAAGGCGCTCTTGATGGCCATAGTTTCCAGCTGATCCCCAATGTCGGTCGAGGTTCCGTGTGCGTTGATGTATCCCACCTGGCTGGGCTGAATTTTGGCGTCCGCCAGCGCGTTCAGCATCACGCGGTATCCGCCTTCGTGTCCGGGGGCCGGCTGGGTGATGTGGTAGGCGTCCCCGCTCATGCCATAACCTGCGACCTCGGACAGGATCGTGGCTCCCCGCCGCAGGGCGTGCTCCAGTTCCTCCATGACCAGGATCCCCGCACCTTCGCCTACGACAAAGCCGTCACGATCCTTGTCCCAGGGACGGCTGGCACGCCCGGGGGCATCGTTGCGGGTGGAGAGTGCGCGCATGGCGGCAAATCCGCCAATGCCCATGGGAGTGATGGCGGCTTCCGTTCCTCCTGCGATCATCACGTCGGCATCGCAGCGCTGAATGATCTTGAAGGAATCGCCAATCGAGTGCGCACTCGTGGTGCAGGCAGTGGCGGTTGCCTCGTTCGGGCCCTTGGCCCCGAAGCGCATGCTCACGTGCCCGGCCGCCAGGTTCACGATGGACGCCGGAATGAAGAAGGGTGAGATTTTGCGCGGCCCCCCTTGCAACAGATTGGCGTGCTCGCGCTCGATGATGTCGAATCCGCCGATGCCGGAGCCGATATGTACTCCCACGCGGGTGGCGTTTTCCGCCGTCACTTTCAGGCCCGACGTCCGCATGGCTTCATCCGCAGCGGCCATAGCCAGGTGGATGAAGCGCCCCATCTTCTTGACTTCTTTCTTCTCGATGAAGTTGAGGGGATCGAAATTGTGGACTTCGGCGGCAATCTGGCAGGCGAAATCGGAGGCGTCAAAATGGGTGATGCGTGAAACTCCGCTCTGGCCGGCGAGAAGGTTCTTCCAGACCTCTTGGGTGGTATTGCCGACATCACAGATGAGCCCAATGCCAGTGATAACGACGCGGCGCTGCAACTATTTCCCGCCTTTCGCGTGCTTCTGAATGTATTCGATGGCGTCCTTGACGGTGCGGATTTTTTCCGCATCTTCATCGGGAATCTCCAGATCAAAGGCCTCTTCGAAGGCCATCACCAGCTCGACCGTGTCCAGGGAGTCGGCGCCCAGATCATCCACGAAGGAGGCGCTGGGTGTGACTTCGGCTTCCTCCACGCCCAGTTGTTCCACGACGATCTGCTTCACTTTGTCGTCTAAGGCTGCCATCGCAGAGAATCTCCGGTGCCTGGCTCGCTACTGAACGCAGTATGGCCTCGCCGAGCGGGAGACCGACGGGAAATTGAGCGGAACAGGTTTTACTGCTTAACCTTGGCGTTCTTGCTGATGTAGTCGACGGCGTCTTGCACGGTGCGGATCTTCTCCGCATCCTCATCGGGAATCTCCAGGTCAAAGGCTTCCTCGAAGGCCATCACCAGCTCGACCGTGTCCAAAGAGTCGGCGCCGAGGTCGTCCACGAACGACGCGTTCGAAGTTACTTCGGCTTCATCCACTCCTAACTGTTCCACGATGATCTGCTTTACCTTTTCGTCAACCGATGCCATCGTCCTTGGCGCCTCCTATTAGTGAACGGCTAGTGTAAATGGCGCTGGAACGCCTGTAAAGAAAACGCCCTGCACACGTTGCTGTCCCACCCGGAAAAGACGGTCGGACTGCGACTGCCACTTCACGCCGGTCACCCATGCTAGCGACTGCCCGGGGGCGCGGTCAAACTGGAGGAAGATCAGGGAATAAGCGGTTGCCAGCAGCTGAATGGTACGTGCGCCATCGATATCAGCCGGAAAAGCAGCTCCCTCCACGCGCGATCTGATTGGCAGAGCCAATCCGATCGCTTGGTGGGATGATAGGTTTCAGGCAACAAAGGGCCCCCACGGCTCCGTGCAAGTGACCTGTATCACCATTCATAGCGACGAGGGCCATCGCCGGATACCCGACGGATACATTATGGTTGCGCGATAAAACGACGCTGTCATCCCGAGCGCAGAGATCGTTCGCTTAGCGAACGATCTTCGGAGTCGAGGGACCTGCTGTTCGAAATGGAATAAGGAAATGAAGGGCCATGTACGGTGTCTACCTTGTTGCGAGCAAGTCGCGCGCCTTGTACATCGGGGTGACGAACAACTTAGAGCGCCGCGTTTGGGAACACAAGTACGATTTGATTGATGGTTTCAGCAGTCAATATAAGTGCCACCGTCTGGTGTATTACGAATTGTTTGACGACGTTCATAAAGCGATCAGCCGAGAGAAACAACTGAAGCGCTGGAGTAGGGCGAAAAAAGAATGGCTGATCAAGCGACATAATCCGACGTGGGAGGATCTAGCGGCCGAGTGGTACGTGCGGCATCGGTATCAGCCGGAAAAGCAGGTCCCTCCACGCGCGATCCGATTGGCACAGCCAATCCGATCGCTTGGTCGGGATGACAGATAAGGGAGTGCCCGCTGCCTCTACTTTCGTCCGCTTCCCTTTGTTGGCACCATCTCCGGTATGGTCACGAACCTGTAACCTTCACCCAGATAACGTGCCACCAGCCGATCGAGGGCTTCGACTGTGGCCACACGATTTACCGCGAACTCAGTGTGCCCGCCGTCGTGCATCAGGATCACATCGCCGCCTCGGATCTGAGATACAACTTTTCTCTCGATCTCGCCCGCCGACTTCAGCCTCCAATCCCAGGCGCTGGCGCTCCACATTACGGGGGTGAGGGCGAGACTGCGAAGCGTCCGCAGCACCGCCGGTCGTCGTCCTCCGTAGGGAGGGCGGAACAGAGGAGCCAATTTCTCGCCCACCGCGTCTTCATATGCGCGTTCGCAATCCCGAATCTGGCGCCGCAATTTACTCTGTGACTGGAAAATCAGGTTGGGATGGCTGTATGTATGATTCCCTACGATGTGTCCTGCCCGGCGAATCTCCCGGGCAATTTGCGGCCTCTGCTTTACGAAACGGCCGATAACAAAAAAGGTGGCGCGAACGCTGTGCCGGGCCAGTACCTCGAGGATTCGGTGGGTGTAGGGATCGTTCGGTCCATCGTCGAAAGTCAGCGCCAGTTGCCGGTTTCCGGGCTTCAGGCCGATGAAGGTCCGCCCGTACAGCTGCGACTGCGGGGCCATGGTGTTGTACCCGGCCACCACTGCAGCCACCGTTCCCAAACTGGAAGCCGCCACTAATCCCAACATTCCATTGGGATTGTATCGCGACGAGAAAAAGTGACATCTTTTGCGCTTGCAATCGCACGGGTTCGCCCTATACTGACCATCAGTTTCCCGGGTGTTTTCTCAGCCCGAACCAGCCTAACGCTCCTGTGCTCGAACGGGAGGAGGGCATGAGAGAGAAGTCGATTTTCGCTGTGTCATCCAACCAGGCCAAACGGGTTCTCTTAGTAGATACCACGCGCACTGATGCAAGAATCTGCGCCGAGCACCTGCGCCGCTTCGGCTACGTTGTTGATTGCGTCGACACCGCTGGTCTGGCCTGCTCCTATACCCGCAACAATCGTTATAACGTGATCGTGATTGCGCTCGCCGGCGATGCGCGCTCCTCGGAGAGTCTGTACCGCAAGCTTCGCCGTATCTCCCCGGGCTCCGCTGTAGCTTATCTGATGCGTCAGGACGGACCGATTCCTCAGGTCCCCTGGCACAACTTGCTGTGGAGTGAAGAGCGGCCGGAGTATTTTCTGGCTCGCCTCGAAGCGATTACTGCCGCATAGAAAAAACCAGCATTCAGCGATGTTTTCTGATCAGTGTCCAGCCGATTTCCTGAATTGGGACGCAACGAGCAAATCTGTCATTGAATTGGCTGACTGCTGATTGCAGAATGCTGCTTTCGATTGCTGTTTTCCACAATTGTGTCGGACGAACTCCCGAGCTATCCTGCAGGAGATTCTTCGCGGGACCCTGATTCATGGCCAAGCTCTTCGAACTTCCCCGCTATATTGCGGTAGAAGGTCCCATTCGCGTTGGCAAGACCACTTTGGCCAATGTCATCGCTGACCGGCTGCATGCGCAGCTGATCGTGGAGCCTGAGGATAATCCCTTCCTCTCTTCTTTTCATAAGGGCAATGGCGGAGCCGCATTCCAGGCCCAGTTTTCCTTCCTGATCCGGCGCTTCGAGCAGTTGCGGGCGCTTGACGTGGGGCCACAGTCGCAGAAGGTGGTTGTGGCTGACTACATTTTCGAAAAGGACAAACTCTTCGCCTGTTTGAACCTGAGTGACCCCGAGCTTGAGCTTTATAACCGCTACTACTCGCTGTTTCGCGAACAGCTGCCTTCGCCCGACCTGGTGATTTATCTGCAGGCCACTCCCGAGGTGCTGAAGAAACGGCTGCGCAAGAAAGGGGCTTCCGCCGAGGCCGCAATCAGCGACGATTACATCGAGGCGATCGCCAAGGCTTACGAACATTTCTTCTTCCACTACACCTCATCCGATCTGCTGATTGTCAACACTTCGGATATCGATTTTGTGGACCGCAACGAAGACCTGCAGGAATTGCTGCGCAAGGTGAGCGAACCCGTTCGCGGGACACAGTATTTTTTGCCCCTCGGCAGTTCCCGCCCGGCCGCGGTCTGAATCAGGCTGCCGGTTTGTCCGACCACCGTTTACCAGGTTTCCCGGATCACCTGATTCCCCTTCGTTACTTGCCGTGTTACCTCGAAACGCGCAAACTTAGTGGGTTTACGGGCATAACTTGATCTGGGAGTTGGGATAAGACGAGGTCTCGCTGATGACTCCTTTTCGCTCCTCAACAGGGCTTGCGAAACCCCTGTGCTTCCTGCCGGTGATGATTCTGGTGGCGGCTCTCGTCGCATGCGGGAATGGCGGGGGTACGGGCACATCCAAGGGAACCGACGGAGGCGGAGGAACCACCGGAATTCTGCTGGTGCAGCTAAGCGACGCAACCGCGGACCAGGTGGCTGCTCTCAGCCTGTCGTTCTCGTCGCTTACTCTGACTTCGCAAGCCGGCTCGACTGTCACTGTGCTCTCGACTCCGGTCACGATTGAGATCACACGGCTGGCGGGTACCTCGACTCCGCTGGCGGTGCTTAGCAGCATTCCGCAGGGAACCTACACCTCGCTCACGCTGGTGGTAGGCTCTCCCGCACTCACGCTGCTCTCGCCCACAACCCAGCAGCCCAGCCACCCGAACCTGCCGGCGGGGCCTTTCACCGTGAGCCTTACGTTCAGTCCTGCTATGGTCATCTCCACCACGCCAATGGTTCTCACGCTGGACGTGAATACAGCCGCTTCGCTCACCAGCGATTCGCAGGGCAATATCAGCTTCAGTCCGTCCGTGAACCTGACGACCGCGGCACTGGCTTCCTCCAACCTGAATCCATTCAATGGTCAGTTGGAGCACGTGGTGGGCCAGGTTAGTTCCGTCAGCACAAATTCTTTCACTATGACCCTGCGCTTCGGTGATCAGTCGCTCACTTTCAACACCGATTCCAACACGAAATTCACCGGCATCACCGGCTTGAGCCAGCTCACGACGGGCCAGCTGGGGGTGGTGGATGGCTCACTGCAGTCCAATGGTTCCTTTCTGGCCGGTAACGTTAAGGCGTCGAGTTTGCCTCAGTTTGCTTTTCACACGCAGGGACTGCTAACCGCCCGAATTCCTGCCGCGCCCGGGGACGTAACCAACTTCCAGATGGCGGCGCGCGAACTCACCGGCGGCGGCTTGCAGTCGAACTTCCTGGGCAATGGGCTGAACATCGCCGTGACGAACACGGGAAACACGCCCACGGTGTATGTCATCAACCAGGCGGGGGTCGATCTTACCAACCTGCCTTTCACAGCTACATTTGACGCCACCACCGTAGTTCCGGGGCAGGCGGTTGAGGCCAGCAGCACCGGTCAGTTATTGCCTGCGAGCACTACGTTCAGCGGCGTGGGCGCGTTCCCCTCGCAACTTGTATTCGGGGAAGTTTCCACGTTGGAAGTGGATCTGCAGCAGCAGTCGTTGAGCGGAACCGTTTCAAACCTGACGGGGAACACGTTTACCCTGACGCTCACGTCAGATTCGGTCTTCGCTACCCTCACCGGCGCAACCACCGCTGTGGTCTATATTCAGCCGGACACGCAGTCGATTGGCATTACTGTCGCCGATGGCGCGAGCGTGACCGTCCACGGCCTGCTGTTTAAGGATTCTTCGACTTACAGGCTGGTGGCTGCCCGCATTCTGCCCAAGGTCTAATCACCGAGAGCGCGATCCTTCATCCATCGCCTGGTTAGCTAAGCGGTCTGCATCTGCGTTTTTTCCGCGCAGTACGTGCTCGATCTCGAACCAGTCCAGCTGACGAATCAGATTTTTGGCGCGGCTGTGCAGCTCTTTTAAAGTTGGATTGCTGACCTTGTACTCGCCGCGGATTTGTTTCACCATCAGCTCAGAGTCACTGCGGACCTTGAGCGCTTTCCAGCCGTGCGCAATCGCGTACTCAAGAGCAGCGAGAAGGGCGGAATATTCAGCGTAGTTGTTTGTCTGATGACCGAGGTACCGGTTCAGCTCCGCCACGAGTTTTCCAGTCTGATCTTCGACAACCACTCCATATCCGGCGGGTCCGGGGTTGCCGCGCGCGCCTCCGTCGGTGCTGGCCACCAGGTAAGTTTGCGGCCGCGGTGGAGTTGAATCAAACAGGCCGCCGGTCTTGGGTTCTTTCTTTGTCGCAGGATGCTGGCGGAAGGGCATGCAGGCGAGTTTATCAGGCGCTATGTGAGAAAGCAGCGCTCAACAATAGACAGCTCGCCACTGAGGAAACTGCAGATTCCTCGTCGGACTTCGTCTTCCTCGTGATGACAGGGGAGAGCATTGCTTGCGCTCGTATTTGACCTGCAGTTCGTTTTGAGGCTAGATTCAATCGCTTTCAGCAGAGGGGAAACCATTGCGTCGCAAAATTCTGATCCTTGTCCTTATTTTCTTCCTCGCCTCACAGGTCTATGCCCAGCAACCCGATCAGGCGCATCGCATACAAGCTAATGTTCTCGGCATCGACACACACAACGATACGGTGCAGCGAGTGGTTTTCGAGCGCGTTGACCTCGGCCAGCGCCTGCCTGACGGCGCTATCGACCTGGTTCGGTTGCAGGAGGGCGGCATACACGTTCCTTTTTTCGCTCTCTGGGTTCCTACCTACTATCCCGGAGCTGAAGCCGTGCGCCGTACCCTCGACTTCCGCGACGCTATGCAAGCGGTTTTCGACAAATACCCTGATCGGATCGAACTGGCCACCAGCGCACGCGACATCGAGCGAATTGTCGGCCAGAAGAAAATCGCCGCGGTGCTGACCATCGAAGGCGGCCACCAGATCGATAATGATCTCGCGGTTCTGCGCATGTACCGCCGCATGGGCATACTCTCCATGACGCTCACGCACTTCCGCAACAACGATTGGGCGGACTCCTCCACCGATAAGCCCCTGCACAATGGGCTGACGGATTTCGGGAAGCAAGTGGTGCGGGAGATGAATTCGCTGGGCATGCTGGTCGACATCTCGCATGTCTCGGATAAGACTTTTTATGACGTGCTGCAGGTCACAACCAAGCCGGTCATCGCTTCGCACTCCTCCTGCCGCTCTATCTCTGACATTCCTCGCAACATGACTGACGACATGCTGCGTGCGCTGGCCCACAACGGTGGCGTCGTAGGTATTAATTTCGGGGCAGCATTTCTGAATGCCAAGGATGGAGAGGATTTCAAGCAAGTGGTCGAACGCCGAAACGAAACGGAGCCCAGTCTCACAGGCGCGGCCTTGGACGAATTTGCTGCTGCGGATCATCGCAAGAGCGCCATCGGCCATCCGCGAGTTGGCCAGGCCACGGTGGACGACGCCGCCGCCTGTATCGATCACATCGTCAAAGTGGCGGGCATCGATCATGTCGGGATCGGCAGCGATTTTGATGGCGTCAGCATCGTGCCGCGCGGGCTCGAGGATGTCTCCAAGATGCCCAGTCTCACCGCTGCCCTGCTCGAGCGCGGCTACAGCGAACAGGACATCCAGAAGATCATGGGTGGGAACTTCCTGCGGGTGATTCGCGAGGTGGTGGGAAATTGAAGGCGCGTCTTGGCCTCCCACCATAAGCACCAGTGAGTCTGCCACTCTCAGTAGCCGAAATTTTGCGCGCCGAGCCAAGGCGTCGATAGGTCTAGACGTGTGAATCGTCGTGGGCTGCCTGCCCGCATAGAAGTTCTCCTCACCTTCCCCTATGACACTCATCACAGCCCTGGCGTGAGAGTGGGAGTTGAATGCTCCCAGCCGAGGTGTACGACCATGAAAACCAGGGCTGTATGGGTTGTTTTCTTTGGCTTCGCCTTGCTGCTGCTTGTCCCTGCTCTTTCTATTCGCCCGGCTCCATTCAGCAGCGCGCTAGTGGCACAGGTGGCTCCGCAGCTGCCGTCACAGATGCCCCGAGGCCTGGCGGGTGGACGTCCCGGCATCTTTCGCTTCATTCCCCGTGAGCAGTTGCTGGCCGATCGTTCGGAGATCCAGCAGTTGCGTGCTTCTCTCGAGCGCTGGCAGGTTCTGGCCGATGGCGTGCAGGATCCGACCGCCCGGCGCCAACTCGAGGCCGATCTCGAACTCTGGCAGACTCATCTCGAACGGGCGCAACTGCGTCTGACTGCCAGCGCCAGTCCGACCGCGCAATCCGTGGAGATCCAGTTGAACGACATGAAGGGCACGCGCATGTGCGGGGTCTGCCACGAAGGTGGGATGTTGGCCGAGTCTCACGCCGGGTGGGCGGCAAGGTAAAAGTCGGAAGAGCTAGCCGCGGTTTTCACTGATGCTTACGCGTCCCAATCATTCAATCCAACCCCGGAAAAGGCCGGATCGGCAATCAGGTCGGCGTTTCGCGAGAAGGCTTACCAGCGAGGCCTTTAGACAGATCTAAGAAAATCCGTGAAATCCGTGGCTAAGGCTTCACGGTTTGCCGCAGCCACTCCAGCACCAGTGGGCTCACGGTTTCGCTGAAACGTCCGCCGGTCCCGTTGAACGCCGCCACCGGGGTTTCGTAAACGTTGTAGCCATGGTCCATTTTCGGGATTTCGACAAATTTGCCGAAGCCCGGTTTGTTGGCATTGACGATTCCAGCAATCATTTGGTGATCCTGGCCGGTCATGATCCAGTCATATTCGCCGTGCACCGAGAGCACCGGAACGTTCACCTTCTGCCAGGCCGCAGCCAGGTTCAGATCCTGTAATTGCTGATAAAACGCTGCCGGCCGCCCGTATTGATGGCCGCCATCCTCGGTCCATAATGGCGCCAGGTTGGGCTTCTCGCGCAGAACTTCTCCCGGCGTTTTTACCCCGTTCAGATAAAGATCGTAGAACTCCTCGTAGCCGCGCATCTGGTCTGAGACCTCACCCGGATTTTTTCCTGACAATGTAAGCCTGCGCCGTTCGATCTCCAGCATGTGCTCCAACCAGGTCTTCACCCAGCCTCCGCTGACGACGTAACCCGCCACCGGATAATCGCCTGCTACCAGCGGCAGCACTCCGCCGCCGTTGCTCATACCCAGCATGACGATTTTTTTCGGATCCACATATTGAGAGCGGGTGAAGCTCTCGAATGCTGCACGGTATCCGGCCAATTCAGTCAGGAAATCCGTATCTGAGCAAATTCCCTCACTGTCGCCGACTCCCGGTTTATCCATGCGCATCATGACAAAGCCGGACTGTGTAATCAGATTGCGAATGAAGCGCGCGAAGCCGTCTTGTATCCCCAGCGGCGCCTCCGCGCTATCGCAGCTCAGCCACCCGACGAGGAAGATGCCCGGCAGGCGCCCGGTGGCGGATCTGGGTCTGGTCAGGATAGTGCGCAGGCGCAGGCCTTTGTCCGCGGTGACCGAGCCATAGATCACGTCGAAGTCCTGAATTTCTTCTTTGGGCAGCGGGGGAACGGTCACTACGAGAGCTGATTCTTTGCCATCGCGCAGCACGCCCAGCTTGACCTGATCGCCGGCGCGGAGCGTCTCCCAGGCGCGGTCGATGGCAATTGGATCATTCAGAGGGGTCGAGTTCACGCTGAGAATTCGATCCCCGGATTTTAGGCCCAGCTGCGCGGCAGCCGTCCCAGGCGTGACTCGTCGGATTTCCGCACCCGGCTTGCCGGGCTGTGGATCGTGTAGCGAGACACCGAGGTAGCCTTTTCGGGGCAGATCGGGTCGCGGAGCTGCAGTGGGCGTGCTGTTTTGCGAAAATCCGGCCGCCAATAGCAGCAGAACGGGAAGCACCCTGGCAGATTTCATGCGAGCTCCTCCCCGGGGATGGTCGGAGGATTGGACGAAGGAAGTGGAATTTCGTCGCGTTTACACCGCCAAATGGTTCACCAATCACACCAGCCTGCGGGTCTTCAATTTCACCGGAATCACTTGCCCGCCCCGCTTCACTTCCAGACGGTATTCACGATCAGGCTGGCGGAATAGTCGGCGCACCTCCTCGAGTGTGAGTTGCGCAGCGGGCCGGCCCTCGATGGAGGTGATCACGTCGCCGATCTGAAGTCCCACCTGTGCCGCTGGTGAGTTCGCGATCACACGGTTCACGCGGAACGTCCTGAAATCCGAGGCTTCTGCCACCAGTTGCAGGCCGCTCATGTCAAACTCGAAAGGCTCACGCAGCGAGCTGTTGGGCTCGAGAATTATCTTTTGCTGTCCGTAATCGAAAACCACCCGGAAGCGGCGGAGGACTTCGCCGCCCATCAGTCCGGCATCGTCGGGGTTCGCTTCGCCGCCCTTGGTCTCGAGCGAGAAGCTGGCGACGGGCCGCTCCAAGGTGATCGCGCCAATCTTGAGCGCAGCCAACCGCCCGACACGTTGCTTCGTTTGTCCACCGAGTCCAAAGCCAAACGGAGCATCGATGGTTCCCGGAACCTTGTCCAGAAGCCGATTGCTGGTAATGAATGGTGAGTACAGGTTGAGCGCCATACGCGCGCCCGTATCGACCAGCAATTTGGCGGAAAGGGATTTGCCGTTGGGCAACGCAAGGCTGGCGGTGATCTTCGGCAGGTTGCCTTCAAAGATGAACGGCACTACATCACCATTGCCGCTGTACCGGTAGGTGCGCGGATCGTGAAGGATGATTTTTCGCGCCGCGTAGTCGATCTCTACCACGAAACTGCTGATGACGTCATACCCAAGGATGCCGTCGATCGCGCGGCCCTCGATGGGCTGGAGCGGACCGAGGGGAACGGCGGCGACGGGGCGCGGAGTCATGGTGACTCCCGGCAGGACGATTACGGCGTTATCGACGATGCCGGTTTCCACCGACTCTTCTCCAGCGCCTCGTGACTCCAGGGCTCCTTCCATACGGAGACCCAGCGCCTGCGCCCGGGCGCGGTCTATCACGGTGGCTTCGGCGCCGCTGTCGAAGATCATCCACAGGGGAGGCGAGCGATTGATGCGGACTTCTACGTAGATGTGGTTACTGCTGAGTTCGAAAGGAATGCGCGCGCTCTGGCCAGAGAGAAACTGGAAGTCGGGCGCGGCGGTTGGCGGCTTGCCGAAAAGATCGGCTGCCAGTTCCGGATTCCACTCCAGCTTCTCGGTCACCAGCACGGTGTCGAATTTGGGATCGCCCGTGCTCTGTCGGCCGCGTGTCCAGAATTTGATGCCATCATGATCACGCCACTCGGAGTATGAAAAGGTAGCAGTGCGGTCCTGCTGCTGCCGCTCTTCTTTCGCAGGCAGACCGGTCTGCTTGTCGAGGTAAACCGTGACCACCTTCCCGCCCTTCGGCGCGATGCGCAGCTTGTAGAATTGGGCATCTTCACCGAGCAACTCGATCTGCCCAGGCCAGCGCTCAGGGAAGAATTGCGCATTGCTGGCGAAGTAGGCGGCAGTGACTTCGTCCTCGAGTTCCGTTCCGCCCAGCGAGCGAACTTTGCCGGTTTGATCGAGCTGCCAACCCTGGCTGCCGTCAAAGACCGTGGTCTGCTGAAACGCTCCCAGCACCAGTTGGGTTTTGTGCTGTCCGCGAGAGTTTTGCCAGATTTCGAGGGAGCCGTGGAGGTTGCCGGTGTCCATCGAGAGGCGGACATATACCGATCGCACGGATGCAAGCTTCTCTTTGCCGCCTAGGGCCGCCGCCCAGCGGCCGAGGACTTGTTCCTTGCTGGCAGCGGCGGGCGCTTGCGCCAGTAACAATGAAGAAGCTCCGGGAAATGCAAGGAGAAGGGCTAACGCAACGATGCAACGGCGGAAAATCTTCATGGGTTGATTGATTACGATACGCAATTGGGCCCCCACGAGTTCGGGAGATTTTGGGGCACGAGTCTGTATGAGAACTGAAATAGTTTCAGCCTCTCATCCTGAGCGACGCGCCCGTCTTGCTTTTTCGACCCGCGCTTTTCGCAGGTCGCGGGCGCGGAGCCGAAGGATCTTGCGTTTCTGTTCCCGTAATTCCATAACGGCTGAGGGCTGAGTGCTGACGGCTACCTTCTGCGATAATCGTAACGACCTCAATTTCTATGCTCCGCAGGCTCACTCTCATTCTTATCGCACTAATTCCCACGCTGAGCGCGGCCGACATTATCACTGACGTCCGCTCCGCCGACGCTCGCCGCGATTTCCACGCCGCCGAGCAACTCATCCGTGAATATCGCGCGCTGCAAGGCGTGACCTCGGAGATGCTGGAGGCGCTCTCCTGGGTGGCGCGGGACACTCTCGCCGCGCGCCAATACGATAAGGCGCTCGCGTCCGCCCGCGAAACTCATCAGCTTGCAGTGAAGATGGCGGGGACGCGCCCGATCGACTCGGATCCGCATCTTGCGACCGCGCTGGGAGCGGCGATTGAAGTGCAGGCTCAGGTGATGGCTGCCCGCGGCGACCGAGCTGCCGCGGTCGAGGATCTTCGCGGTGAGTTGAAGCGGTATCAGTCAACCAGCATCGCCGCCCGCATACAGAAAAACATCAATCTGCTCAGCCTGGAAGGGAAACCTGCTCCGGAGTTGAGCGAAAGTGTATATCTGGGCGCAAAGCCGGCGTCCCTGGCGGCCCTGAAGGGCAAGCCGGTGGTTCTGTTTTTCTGGGCGCACTGGTGTCCGGATTGCAAGATTGAGGGACCGATCCTGGCCAGGCTGAAGTCAGAGTTTGCCGCCCAAGGTCTAAGCTTGATTGCTCCCACTCAGCAGTACGGATTCATTGCCGGCGGCGCCGAGGCTAACCCGCAAACTGAACTCAGGTACATCGATCAGGTCAGGCAGCAATACTACTCGAGTCTGACTGATGTTCCGGTTCCGGTCAGCTCACAGAACTTCCGTACCTACGGTTGCAGCACCACACCCACGCTGGTTCTGATCAACCGGGCCGGCCGCGTCGCGCTCTATCATCCTGGACGGATGACGTACGAGGAGCTTCGTCCGAAGATCGAGGCGCTGGTGCGGTAGGGATCGCGGGTTATTTGATCGCGCTCAGTTGCGCTAACGCCTGGTAACAACTGTAATCTAGACGCTGGTGGTCCACCCTGCGAGAATGGCTGTGTGGATTGGGAATTGCTCTTGCCGTTTGGTTTTGCTCTGCTTGCACCAATGGGATTCCTGTGCAGCGTGCTTGGCGGGTATCGGTATTGGCGATTTGAGAAAGGTGACGGATCGCCTAATGTACCAACTGGAATTGTGATCTTCGCAACTCAATACGCTCTTGTTCTTGTCTTGTACATGGTGCAGGGCTACCTCCTATTACCAACGATCTTAATGTCCCTTATAGCAGTGGCGTTGATCACAGTGCTCCGGCTTGGTTTACAAGCTCACAGTCCAGCCGGAAGGAGGTTGTCTCTCGCCGGGTTGCTTACCCTCTGTGCATATCTCTCCAAACTGGGCAGCGATTATTACCAGTTTCTAAAATTCCATTTTCCGCTATAGAGAAGATCTCTTCACGTTTATCTCTTAGGTAAGTGAATCTGCGTTGCTGTCGCCGGACTGACGTATAATCCCTGCCGCCATGCACTATCGAGCGATCGGCAAAGCGACCTGCCGCAGCTGTCATAACGTTTGGGTAATCGACACCGACCAGAGTGAGCCGGGATTTATCGACGCCGAGAGCGAATCGGCAGCCGCCGAGCGCTTCAAGCTGATGAATCGTCTCTGCCCGACATGTCTTAAGGCCGGCAATCCGGTCGCAGTCGAGTTCGACACTTACATTCACGTCGACCGCCAGCCGTTGTTTGGAACCAAGTGACCTTGGCTTCACTGGCGGCCTCCGCAGTCGCTAATCCCCTGCACGAACGCCACTAGAGGTCTGGTGAACGCGCCAGAAGCAGGCCCAGTCAGCTAATGAATCCTCGTGCTCAGCAGTAGCAGCGCCAGCGCCAACAGGATCGCCAGCACCCCCAGGACGGCGGCGAAGAACATCCAAGCCGCCTCCATGCTGCGACGCAGCTTCTTGTGCTTCTGCACCACTCCGAGGTCGCGCTGGATCGCCGGCTGGTATGGCGAAGAAGACGCCGTCTCCTGAATTTCTCTTACAGGAGCCACGAAGCGGTAACCGACCTTGGGGATGGTTTCGATGTAGCGAGCGGGATGGCTCGTATCGCCCAAAATTTTCCGCAACAGACACACATTTCTTGCCAGGCCACTCTCTTCCACTACCGCATCGGGCCAGACATTTTCTATCAGATCATCCTTCGTGAGCAGATGCCCTGCGTGGCTGACCAGTACCAGCAGGGTTCGATAAACCTTGGGCGTGAGCTCCAAAGGATTTCCTTCGCAGATCAGCATGTGTTCTGAGGTATCAAGGACGAAGGGGCTGAAGGAATACGATACCCCACCCGCTGTGGTGCGATGTGCCGCGCTTTTCGTGCTTGCGGGCATAAGGGTCCCTGGGGTGCGCCGGGATCCCCCGACTGCTGAGTTTCCCTATTCGAGTAAATGCTAGGTCCGTTCGATACGGGAGCACGGGAATTATTCATCTAGACCTGAGACTTACCCACTACGGGAATATAGCCCTGTGCAGAATTTCATCAGATCGGAGCGGCTCAACCCCCTGAGCCGCATTCGCCAAAAGTAATCAATCTGTAAGAAGGGCGTAAAGACAAGAATCTTTCTTCGAAGTAATTGGTGTGATGATTCCTCTTTTCTCCCCTGGTCTCCGGTCCCTCTTCTCAGAGCGATGTTCACCCCACGCAGTCTCTTCCAGAGGAGGAAGTCATGCGCCCGCCACTTCGCCCTTCCGCCCTGCTTCTGGTCTTTGCTGCCCTGGCACTTTGCATGCCCGTACTCAGGGCGCAGGACAACATCGAGATCCACAATGGCTACAAGGTCGCTGCCCGCGAAGCCATCGTTCGCTTCGAAGGCATGACACCTGGCTGGCTGCAACGCTTGTGGAGGGATCACGATCTGGATTCGGCAAAACCAGTTGGAAGGCTGAAGCAGGTTTATCGCCTCCACTCACGCTCGAAGAAGCTGGCCGTCCTGCTCCAGCAATTGAGAAATGCCGAGGGAGTCGTTTACGCGGAGCCCAATTACATCATCGATGTAATCGGCGAGCCGAATGATCCTCGGTTTGTAGAACTCTGGGGGCTGCAAAACACCGGGCAGTCGTTCGGGTACTCGCCGGGAACACCCGGAGCTGACATCAGCGCCGCTTCCGCCTGGAATATCTCAACGGGATCCTCCGATGAGGTGGTGGCGGTGATTGACACAGGAATTGACTACACCCACCCCGATCTCGCCGCTAATGTCTGGTCTGCGCCATCGGATTTCTCCGTCGTCATAGCGGGGCAGACAATCACCTGCCCAGCCGGCTCCCACGGCTTCAATGCCATCACAAATTCCTGTGATCCCATGGATGATCATGGTCACGGGACGCACGTCTCGGGCACAATCGGCGCGGCCGGCAATAACGGGTTAGGTGTGGTGGGGGTCAATTGGACGACCAAACTGATCGGAGCCAAATTCCTGGATTCCAGTGGTTCGGGGACGGCGGCGGATGCCATCGAGGCCATCGAGTTCCTGGTGCAGGCCAAGCAGGCTTTTGCACCCACGAAGAGCGCCAACATTCGCGTGGTTTCGAACAGCTGGGGCGGAGGCGGCTACTCCCAGGCGCTGGCTGATGAAATCCAACACGCCGCCGACAATGACATGCTGTTCGTTTTTGCCGCAGGTAACAATGGATCCAATAACGACGTCATGCCCTTCTATCCCGCCGCTTACAACTTGCCCAGCCTGATTGCCGTGGCCGCCACGGACAACAACGATAACCGGGCGTCGTTCTCGAATTACGGAGCAGGAAGCGTTCACCTGGGGGCGCCGGGAGTGAGTATTCTCTCTACGATTCCCGGAGGCAACTACCAATTGATGAGCGGAACTTCGATGGCTACCCCGCACGTCTCCGGCGCGGCTGCACTGGTGCTGTCGCGCTGCCCACTGAGCACCTCGTCGCTCAAAGCGGATCTTCTGAATAATGTCGATAACATCGCTTCCATGACGGGGATCACGGTCAGCGGAGGGCGCCTGAATGTGGATAAAGCGCTGCAAGCCTGCACGGCTCCGGTAAGCTTGTCGCCGGCAGCGGTTTCTTTTGGCAATCAGAATCTGAACACCACCAGCGGCCCACGCACGGTAACCCTCACCAACAACCAGACCACGCCGCTGACCGTGGTCAGCATTGCTGCCACCGGCGATTTTGCGCAGACGAATGCCTGTCCCACGAGTCTGGCGCCGGGCACGAACTGCGCGATAACGGTCACCTTTACCCCAAGAACAGCGGGTTCCCTGAGTGGCGCTCTCACCGTTACCGACGATGCGCCCAACAGCCCGCAGATTTCAGCGCTGTCGGGTATCGGTTATGTGCCGCCGCCGGTCACTCTGGCGCCTGATGCCCTCGATTTTGGCAGCGTGCCGATCGGCAGTACCAGCGCGCCCAAGCAAGTAGTGCTGACCAACAATCAGACGCAAACCCCGCTTCACATTGTTAGCATCGTGATCAGCGGTGACTTCAACCAGAGCAACAACTGTGGAAGCACTGTGGCGGGTAGTGGAAGCTGCACGATTACGGTGACATTCACGCCGTCGGCGGTAGGAAATCGGAGTGGCAGCCTGACCGTCTCACATGACGCCAGCAACAGTCCGCAATCGATCAGCCTGCAAGGTTCGGGAGCAGGATTGCCAGACCTGGTTGAGACCGCGGCAAGTCTGACAGGGCCGCTCGCCGCCGGAGTGTCGGTGCAGGTTTCCGATACCGTGCTGAACCAGGGAACCGGCAATGCGGGTAATTCCTATACCGGCTATTACCTGTCCACCACACCCAACAAGACCAGCTCCAGTGTGCTGCTGGGAACGAGCCGCTCCGTACCGGCTCTGCCGTCGGGAGCCAGTTCTTCCGGTCTCGCCACGGTAATGATTCCCCTGAACACGGCGGCTGGTAGCTATTACGTGCTTGCCTGCGCTGATCAGTACAACTACGTGAGGGAGAGCGACGAAACTAACAACTGCGTGGCTACAGCGGCTCCGCTTCCGATGGGTTTGCCCGACCTGGTTGAGAGCAGCCTCAGCGTGCCGGGACCGTTGGCGGCCGGAGTTGCGGTGCAGATTTCCGACACCGTGATGAATCAGGGGACGGGCAACGCGGCTGCTTCCTACACTGGCTATTACCTGTCCACCACACCGGCTAAAACCGGATCGAGTGTGCTGCTGGGAACCAACCGCTCAGTTCCGGCATTGGCGGCGAGCGCCACCTCTTCGGGAGTGGCTACTGTAACCATTCCACTCAACACAGCGGCCGGCAGCTATTACCTGATTGCTTGCGCCGATCAATATAACTACTCGAAGGAGAGCGACGAAACCAACAACTGCCTGGCTACGTCTGCGCCTCTGCCGATGGGCATGCCCGACCTGGTCGAGAGCAGCGTCAATCCCCTCGGGCCGTTAGCTGCGGGAATTGCGGTGCAGATCTCCGACACTGTGCTCAACCAGGGGGCCGGCAACGCTGCAAGTTCCTACACCGCCTACTACTTGTCCACCACACTGAGCAAGAGCGGGTCCAGCGTGCAGTTGGGTGCGACTCGTTCCGTGCCAGCGTTGGCAGCGGGAGCCAGTTCCTCAGGCGCAGCTACCGTTACTATTCCGCTGAATACCGCCCCGGGCAGCTACTATCTGATTGCCTGTGCCGACCAGTACAACTACGTGAAGGAGACCGACGAGACCAATAACTGCGTGGCCACCTCCGCGCCTCTGCCGGTAGGCGTGCCCGACCTGGTGGAGACCAGCGTCAGCGTGCCGCAAACCTTGACGGCGGGGGCCGCGGCGCAGCTCTCCGATACCCTACTGAATCAAGGGAGCGGCAACGCGGCTGCTTCTTACACCGGCTATTACCTGTCCACTACTCCAACCAAGAGCGGATCCAGCGTGCAACTGGGCGCGACTCGCTCCGTGTCGGCGCTGCCGTCGGGAGCCAGCTCTGCGGGCACAACTATGGTCACCATTCCGGCAAGCACGGCTGCGGGCAGCTACTACCTGATCGCCTGTGCCGATCAGTACAACTACGTGAAAGAAGCCGATGAAACCAACAACTGTCTGGCATCGGCGCCGGTAAGCGTGTCGCACTAAACATAAACTCACCCTTCCGAATTCGATCCCTGCAAAGGGTTGCGATTCCTGACCCAGGAACACCAAACGCCTGCATTCGCCCGAAGCGGGATGCCGCCGCGGCAAGCCTGGCTTAGAGCGCTCCGGCAGCGGGAACCGCTGTACAATGGCTCCGCCTTTTATCTCCAAAATTTATTTGCGCCGAGCGCAGGAAAACGACCATGACTACAGCTGAGCAACAGGTCGAGGCCGCCAGGCAATGGTTTGCCGATCCACGGTTTGCGGGCATCGTCCGTCTCTACTCGCCACGCCAGGTGGCGGAGCAGCAAGGAACGATTCCGGGTGACTACACGGTCGCGCGGCGCGCTGCCGAAGCGTTCTACGCGCGCTTGCGCGAGCTGTTCCAGCAACGCAAGCAGATCACGACCTTCGGTCCTTATTCCCCCGGGCAGGCCGTGACCATGAAGCGCATCGGGATGGAAGGGATCTACCTGGGAGGTTGGGCGACGTCGGCTAAGGGATCGTCCGACGAGGATCCCGGCCCCGACCTGGCAAGCTATCCGCTCAGCCAGGTGCCGGACGAGGCAGCCGGATTGGTACGCGCGCTGCTCACGGCTGACAAGAATCAGCACTTCGCGCGCATGCGCATGAGCGAAGAGCAACGCAAGGCGAACCCAGTGGTTGACTATCGTCCGTTCATCATCGCTGACGCCGATACCGGCCACGGCGGCGACGCGCATGTGCGCAACCTGATCCGGCGGCTGGTCGAGGCCGGCGTACCCGGTTACCACATCGAAGATCAGAAGCCCGGAGCCAAGAAGTGCGGCCACCAGGGTGGGAAGGTGCTGGTGGCGGAAGACGAGCAGATCAAACGGCTCAACGCCGCCCGCCTGCAGCTCGACATCATGCGGGTTCCGGGCATCATCGTGGCGCGTACCGACGCCGAATCTGCGACGTTTCTGGAGAATCGCAGCGACGAGCGCGATCAGCCCTTCATCCTGGGCGCGACCAATCTCGACCTGCCCAGCTACAAGCTTGGGTATCTGGCTATTTTGCGGAAGCTCTCTGAGTTGGGAGTGGAGGAGGTCCGCGGACACTTGTTGTTCGCCGTCTCCGAGGCCGCATACCAGGCCGCATTCGCCTGGCTGGAGCGCGTGGGGCTGATGCCACTCATCGCGGAGAGTGCGAAGTCGCTCAAGAACGCCAGCGCCAACTGGCTCGACAACGCGCTCGACAAGATTGACACCCGCTACATGGAAGTGTGGCAGTCAGAAGCGGGGCTGAAGACTTATGCGCAGGCAGTCGCCGAGGTAATGGAGTCGCGCACCTACGAGGGCGTGAGCTTCGACATGACCGTCGAAGAATGGCTCGCCTTCTCGCGGCGCGCTTCGTTTTACGATGTGCAGGAGCGCGCGAAAGCCATGGGAGTTCGGGTCAGCTGGGATTGCGAGCTGCCGAAGACTCCCGAGGGCTTCTACCAGGTCGAGGGTGGAATCGATTACGCAATCGCCAAGTCCCTGGCGGCGGCTCCCTTCGCCGACATTCTGTGGATGGAGACTAAGACTGCCGATCTCGAAGACGCCGCGAAGTTCGCGGACGCAATTCGTGCGGAATTTCCAGACAAGATGCTAGCCTACAACTTGTCGCCATCGTTCAACTGGGACACCACCGGCATGAGCGACGAAGAAATGCGGCGGTTCCCCGAAGAATTGGGGAAACTGGGCTTCGTTTTCAACTTCATCACCTATGGCGGGCATCAGATCGACGGTCTGGCTGCCGAGGAGTTTGCCACCGCGCTGAAGCAGGACGGAATGCTGGCGCTGGCGCGCCTGCAGCGCAAATTCAGGCTGCTGGAATCGCCGTATCGGACTCCGCAAACGCTGGTGGGAGGACCACGGCTGGACGCCGCATTGATCGCGGTTTCCGGACGCACCGCTGCCACCAAGGCGATGGGCAAGGGATCGACGCAGTTCCAGCATCTGGTGCAGACGGAGTTCCCGACCAAGGTGCTGGAGGAGTGGCTGGCGGAGTGGCGGAAGCATTTTGCTTATCCGGAAAAATTGCGCGTCGAGCTGCGTCCCCATACCGCCGGTTCCGAGTTGCTGGAAATAAGCGTGCTTAGCGACGCCGATCGCGAGAAGCTAGCCAATGTTGTCTTTGCCAACATTCAGGATCGGCGCGGGCGCAACATCCTCTCGGTTCGCGACCAGAACACCACCCCGGCGCTCCGCAAGAAGCGGCTGATGACGCTGGTGCAGCTGTTCCTGATTCACCGCTACAACGCAGGCGCAGTGCACTACGTGACCCCGACCGAAGACAACCAGATGCAGACCCAGAGGATGAAGAGCCTCGGTATCTTTTCGAACGTCAATACCGAGATCGGGCAAATCATCGTGGCGGACGTAAACAGGGAAGGTGTGGCCGAACTGCTCAAGCCGGAGCGCGTAGCGCTCATGGAGATGATCCAAAAGGCGACGTCGCCGGCGCTGCAGGCTCAGAGCTGACGCGTGGTTGGACTTTCCGCCTGCACGCAAAAAATCCCCACTCAATGGGTACCCCATTCAAGCTTTTATTTGGCTTGAGTGGGGCAGTTTCTTAGTGGGTGGGCGCGTGGCCCACTTGGCCGATCGGCAGGATTGGCCGATCAGCCGGATTGCCCCAGGCTGGAGATTACCCGATTACCCATTACCCGATTCCCACTCAGCCGATTACAATTCGGCAGGTTGTGGGCCGATGTATCTTGTCTACAGTGCGCTGCTGGCGCTGGCGCTTCTGGTTAGCCTGCCTTATTGGCTGCTGCGCATGCTGGCCAGCGGCAAATACCGCGAAGGCTTGAGAGAGCGGTTCGGAAGCCTGCCACAGAGACTGAAATGGGGCAGCGCTGACATGTCCGCTATCTGGGTGCATGCCGTCTCGGTGGGCGAGGTGCTGGCGGTCAGCGGCCTGATTGCAAGCCTCCGTGAGCGCTTCCCCGACCACAAGATCATGGTTTCCACTACCACCGCCACCGGACAGAAGCTGGCCCGCGAGCGCTTCGGAGAACGTAATGTCTTTTATTTTCCGGTGGACTTCGCTTTCGCCATCCGGCCGTATCTGAAACTGCTTCGCCCGCGATTGGTGGTGATTGCGGAAACCGAGTTTTGGCCGAATTTCCTTCGCTTGGCCAAAGATAGTGGAACGCGCATTGTTGTGGTTAATGCCCGCCTCTCGGACCGTTCCTTTCCGCGATATCAGCGCTTTCGGTCGCTGCTGCGCGGCGTGCTCGGCAATGTGGACGCGTTCCTGGCGCAGAGCGAAGAGGATCGCGGACGTCTGTTTCTGATCGGAGCGGACGCCCGCAAGGTCAAGGTTGTAGGCAACCTTAAGTTCGATATTCCCGCCGCCAAACCGGTGGCGATCACCGCCACTCTGAAAGCAGCACTGGCCAAGGGGGAAGCCAGTCCTGTCGTCGTGTGCGGAAGTACTGTGCAAGGCGAAGAACGCATGGTGCTCGATGCATTCCAGCAGGTGCTGGAGCGCTTCCCTAAGGCGCTGCTGATTCTTGCTCCGCGCCATCCGGAACGCTGGCCCGAGGTGGCGGAATTCGTAAAGCGCTCAGGGGTGCAGTGGTGGCGAAGGTCGCAATGGAAGGAGACTGACCCTCAGCTGCTGCGCTCGGGCGTGTTTCTGCTGGACAGCATCGGAGAGCTGGCGTCGGTTTATTCCTTAGCGACTTTGGCTTTTGTGGGCGGCAGCCTGGTTCCGCGTGGCGGACACAACATAATGGAACCTGCCCAACATGGGGTGGCAATTCTGGTTGGCCCTTATACCGAGAACTTTCGCGAAGTGGTCTCCGTTTTCATACGCGCTGGCGCAGTGGATGTCGTACAGCCTGATAGTGTCGGCAAGGAAATGCTTCATTTATTGTTTCAGGAAGAGAAGCGGGCTCTGCTGGCGAAGCATGCGCGCGAAGTTGTGACTGCCAATACTGGGGCAACCGAGCGGACGCTGGCGGTGCTGGAAAAGCTTCTCGCTCCCGAACCCCAGCCCGCGGTGGCGCCGTCCGCGCAAAAGCCAGTGGTCACGAATCGGGGGCGCTGATGGCGAGCGCTCTGCTCTCCGCCGCGTTCGGCGCCGGAGTGCGTACCCGCAACGCACTGTACGACAAGGGTACCTTACGCCCCAGATCGCTTAAGGGTCCGGTGGTCAGTGTTGGCAGCCTGAGTGTCGGAGGAGCCGGCAAAACACCGTTCGTCATTCTGCTGGGCGAGTGCCTGAAGAAGCGCGGCATCGCCTTCGACGTCCTTAGCCGCGGATATCGCCGCCAGACCAAAGGAGTTGCTCTGGTTGACCCCAGCGGCCTGCCCGCCCAGTTCGGAGACGAGCCGCTGTTGATGTCACGCAAGCTCGCTGTGCCAGTGATTGTGGGAGAAGACCGCCATCTCGCCGGCGAATTTGCCGAACGCCAATTCGGACCGCGTCTGCACCTGCTCGACGACGGCTTCCAGCACAGGCAACTGGCGCGCGATTTTGACATCGTGCTGGTGACTCCGGACGACACAAGTGATCGTCTGCTGCCGGCAGGCCGTTTGCGCGAGCCGCTCTCGGCCTTGCGCCGGGCGGATGCTGTGGTGCTGACCAGCGGAGCTACTCCCGACAAGTTTCCGATCCAGAACAAGACGGTTTGGCGGGTTCGCCGTGGAATTGTGATGAAAGATTTTCCTTCCCGACCGGTTGTGTTTTGTGGGATCGCCCGGCCGGCGCAATTTCTTGCCCAGCTGCGCGTGGCCGGCGTGGATGTCGTGGCGGAAGCTAGTTTCCGCGATCATCACGCCTACACGGAGGAGGACGTCCGCGATCTCCTGCAATTGCGCTCGCAAAGCCAGGCTGATGGCTTCATCACGACGGAGAAAGACGCCGTCAACCTGGGGGGATACTTTGCAGCCCTTGAGCCCATCCGGGTAGTAGTGGTGAAGATGGAGTTGGCAGATGCCGATCGCGCGATCGATCATATGTTGGAGGTTTTGGACCGGCGAGTAAAGCCACGGCGGGACAAATAGTGCCGCCCTTCCAATTACCTGATAACCAATTACCCGATTACAATTTCCATCTGCCCCAATGAAGACGACCCGGCAATACGAACGGCTGCGTCACCTCGTCGAATCGTTTCCCGATGTGACGGTAACCGTGCTGGCCGACCTGGTGGCCGACGAATTCGTCTTCGGCGAAATCTCCCGCGTATCGCGCGAGGCTCCTGTACTCATCCTCAAGCACCGCGAACGCACCGTAGTTCCTGGCGGCGGCGGCAATGCCATCTGCAACCTGGCCGATCTGGGAGTGAACGTACTCCCCGTGGGCATCGTAGGACTCGACGAACCTGGGCGGCTCTTGCTGCACAGTTTCCGGCAGCGCCACATTCCGTTGAGCGGAATCCAAAAGCTGCGTGGGTATCCCACCGTGACCAAGACACGCATTCTTGCGGGCATGGCGCACACCTCTCGTCAGCAAGTAGTACGTGTCGATCGCGAAGCAGAGCGCGCCATCGATCCGCGCACGGTGCGGGAGTTGGTTATCTCGGCGCGTCAATACGCCCGCGTTTCCGACGCCGTACTCATTTCCGACTACGGTTATGGCGCCGCCACTCCGGAGATTCTGGCGGGCCTCGGCCGGCTCGACGGCATTCCGGTCACACTGGATTCGCGCTATCGACTGCTGTCGTATTGCGGCGTCGCCTATGCGACTCCCAACGAACCGGAGGTGGAAGAAGCCCTGGGGATAAAAATCGGCCATGACCGCGAAAAGCTCTTCGCTGCCGGTGATGAACTGCTGCGCCGCATGAAGCTGCAGTCGCTGGTAATCACCCGGGGCCGTGACGGAATGGTGGCCTTCGCGCGCCGCCACAAGCCTCTGGATATCCCCATCTTCGGCGAGGACCAGGTGGTCGATGTAACCGGCGCAGGCGATACCGTCATTGCCACCCTCACCGCCGCTATCGCCGCCGGAGCCAATACCGAAGAAGCAGCCCGGTTGGCCAACTATGCAGGGGGAATCGTGGTGATGAAGCGGGGTACTGCCACCGTCACACAGAAGGAATTGCTGGCGGCTCTGGAGAAGGACCTCTTGCACAAACCGCATCACGAATGAGCACGCCCCAAACAAAAATAGTTCGCCGCGAAGAGCTGCAAGAAACGGCAGCCCGCTGGCGTGCCGAAGGCCACCGCATCGTTCTGGCTAATGGCGTCTTCGATCTGCTGCACGTGGGCCACACCCGCTACCTGCATGGCGCCAAACAATTGGGGGATCTCCTACTTGTGGCAGTGAACTCCGATGAAAGCGTGCGCCGGCTGAAAGGCACAAATCGGCCAGTTACTCCCGCTGGCGAAAGAGCTGAAATCCTGGCTGCGCTGGCCGATGTCGATGCGGTGGTGATTTTCTCCGAACCTGATGTCCGAGCCATCATCCGGGAGGTTCGGCCCGATGTGCACGCCAAAGGTACGGATTACACAGTCGAGACCGTCCCCGAACGCGACGTGGTACGCGAGTGCGGCGGACAAGTAGCCATCGTCGGGGACCCCAAAGACCATTCCGTTACTGACATTCTCGAAAACAAGCTGCCGCAAGCGGGCCGCTCGCAGGAGAGTTGATGGAGACTGGGCAGCCAATGCAGCCTCGCAGCATCCTTGTATTGCGCCTAGGCTCCATGGGCGACATCATTCACACTCACGCTGCTTTCGCGACTTTGCGTGCGGCGTTCCCCGCTGCCACTCTCGGCTGGGTGATCGAAGATCGCTGGCGTGCGCTATTGCCATCGGGTGTTGACGTGGTGCACGCTGTCGATACCAAAGCCTGGCGAAGTGCGCCATTATCCGACGAAACCTGGGAGGAGATCCTCGATGCGATTCGCGGCCTGCGCAAGATTTCCTACGATGTGGCCGTGGACTTTCAGGGTGCGATTCGCTCTTCCCTGATTGCCCGCTTCTGTGGGGCTCCGCGCAGAATAGGATTTGCTCAGTCACGAGAAAAAATAGCCACCATGTTCTATACGCATCTGGTACGACCGCTGGCTCGCCATGTGGTGGAGCAGAATGTCGAATTGGCGCTGGCCGTAGCGCCCAGGATTCGCCCGCAATTCCGATCGTCACTCTACAGCACGAGCGCAGCCCGCGACTGGTGGTCTGACCAAATGAAGCGTCTCGGTTTGCACGTCCAGGGCTATGCGGTGGTCAATCCGGGGGCGGGCTGGGGAGCCAAGCGCTGGCCTCCGGAGAGATTCGGCAGTGTCGTCGAGATCCTGGGGGCAAACGGATTGCCGTCGGTTATCAACTTTGGCCCGGGTGAAGAAGAGTTGGCGCAGGCTGTGGCGTCGGCCAGCGCAGGCTTCGCTCACGCGGTTCTCTGTTCAGTCGAAGAACTGGTTGAGGTGACGCGCTGTGCCCGTATCTTCGTCGGCGGCGACACCGGGCCCGTGCACCTGGCTGCAGCTCTGGGCAAACCTGTCGTAGCCATTTTTGGACCTACCGATCCCGAGCGCACCGGGCCGTTTGGCGTGGAGGCGGTGGTGCTGAGGAGCTCATCCAGCCGGACGACCTTCAGCCATCACCGTGAAACCGAACAAGGCTTGCTGGAGATCACCCCCGAGCAGGTAGCGAGTGCTGCTTTAGGATTGCTGCAGCGCCAGAAGGAAAAGTTGCATTCCACCAACGAAACTGCGCTCTATCCGGAGCAGCTTTCGTGAGTTTCCAAACCGGATGGGGCCACATTGCACGCCGCGCCCGCGTACCTCTTGGCTTCCTGTTTGCCATTGTGTATTTGTGCCTGGCTCGTCCGAGCGGGGGATCGATCCTCGTCGGCGGCGCCGTTGCAGTCTGCGGGGTACTGCTGCGGGCTGCCGCTTCCGGTCATGTACAAAAAAACGAGGCGCTTACCACCACCGGTCCCTATGCCTACACGCGCAACCCGCTGTATCTTGGCTCGGTGATCATCGCCGCCGGATTCGCCATCGCCGCGCGCAGCTGGTGGATAGTCGTCGCGCTTCTGCTGCTGTTCGTCACCGTCTACCTGCCAGTCATCCACTCTGAAGAAGCTTTTCTGCGGCAGCGCTTCCCTGAATTTGCCGACTATGCACGCCGTGTTCCGCGCCTCATCCCTCGTTTCGCGAACGTGACCAAAGGCGCTGGCACTTTTTCCTCACAACTCTACCTGCAACATCGCGAGTACAATGCTGCCATGGGCACCGCGGCGATGCTGGCAGCGCTGGTGGCCAAGCTCTTGTGGTTTCAACACTGATGCCAGGGTATCGAATGCGGCCCCAGCGGTTTCGAATGGTTGCGCTTCTCGCCTTGCTTAGCCTGGCTTCACTGCTTGGGGCACAGCGCAGGGACCCAGGGCAGTCTCATTCCTCTTCGGCTTCGCCAGTCACAGCCCCGCCCGCTGGTGCTGTCATCGGGCCGCTCTCCATGATTCATCCTCCAGCGCCTGACCACGCCTTCCCCAACGGCGAGACCTACAGTTACTTCGCGGAGTGGCGGATCTGGACCGCGGGAACGGTGAAACTTGGAATCAGCAACGACAGCAGTGGACAAAAAGTTCACGGCAGTGCTGACTCACTTGGGGTGGTGTCTGCCCTTTACCCGGTACACGACCGTTTTGATTCCATATTCGACAAGGCATCTTTCTGCTCCCAGAACCTGAAGAAGCACATCGAAGAAGGCTTTCGCGCCCACGACAGCCTCATCACCTATAACTATCAGCGGCGCAAAAGCATACTCGACGAAACTAACTTGAAGACTAAGGAGCGCAAACGCGTGGAAAACGACATTCCCGGCTGCGTGACCGACGTCGTCTCAGGACTCTACTACCTTGGCGCGCAACCGCTGATTCCCGGCGCGAGCTACCGGTTTCCTATCAATGACGGAGGTCAAACCGTGGAAGTGCAGGCCAAAGTGGAGGCCAAGGAGATCCTGAAGCTTCCTGCTGGGACCTTCAACAGCATTCGTGTTTCCTCGGAAGTAGTGAGCGGCCCACTCAGCAAGCGCGGGAAAGTCTGGATCTGGTATAGCGACGATTCCCGCCGGATTCCGGTGCAGATGCGCGGGCGGATGTTCTGGGGCACACTTACCTTTAAGCTGCAACAGATCGAGAACAAATAGCCCAGCCGAGCCTCTACTGCAGGCGGAAGCGCTCATTCATGAGGCGCTGCAGCCGCGGCCGGTAAATCAGATCGTAGGCGAGTTCCTTGTCGGGAAACAAGGCGAGAGCTGCACGCTTGCTGCTGGCGCAGAGTTCACTTGCCTCCTCCACGCTCAGGTTGGGATCCTGGCTGAGCACCGACATCACCATGCTCATCATGATTTGCAGCCGGCGCAGTTTTCGGTTTTCTTCCTCGACTTCTGCGGAATTGGATTTGCCTATGTCCGAGTTATCCATGTGGCCTCAAAACGGGGTTCCTTCCCCAGTACTTGGCTCATTGGCCTAAAGGCGAGCGGCGCCTCAAGAAGGTTGGCTCCCCGCTGGCTTTGCCAGTCTATTTTTTGGATGATTCCTCGCCCCATCCTGTTGCGCCCTTTTGGCCTGTTAAAGCTATCGTCCGCCGGAATGCTCGGACGCGCAAGATAACTCTTCGTACACGGCCCATTGGGATTAGTCCAGAGATTTAATCGACACGATTTCGGCGCCTCGGTGGGTCAGGTGACATGCTGTCTTTTCCCAGGGCTGGTATCATTCGCATGCAGCGTTTCGAGCAAAAACGGAGCAAAACGGAGAAATTATGGCGACACAACCCAAGTCCAACCAGGAAGCAAAGGAACTCGTTCCCGTGTTCGACACGCAGGAGGAATCGGAGGCGATGATCGTGCGTGGCTTGCTGGAAAGCGCCGGCATCGAATCGATTATCACCGGGCTGGACGCTCCCCAGGACATCCTTCCGGGGGTGGGCGGCGTTCTGGTGCAGGTACCGTCCGAGAAAGCGGATGACGCCCGGCAGATCATCGAGGACTACCGCACCGCGGGCGACGCCGAGGCCGGCGAACTCAGTTCGGAGGAATCCGGGCCTTCTTCGGAGGAATAACGACATTCCCGTCCAGGTAGAATGTGAGACTGCCGCTCAGGTCGGTGCGGTAAGTGGCAATGCCTGCAGCTTGCAGCCGCGCCAGAACCTCAGGGCGGGGATGATGGAACTGGTTGCGATATCCCACTGAGATAGCCGCATACCGCGGCTGGGCTGCTGCCAGGAGCTCGCTGGAAGTTGAGGTCAGGCTGCCATTATGGGCCAGCTTCAGCAGATCGGCGCGCGGCCTGAATGCCAGCATCAGCAACTCCATCTTCCTATCGGCATCGCCCTCCAGCATCAGAGCAGTCTTGCCGTAAGTGATTTCGAGTGCCAGGGAGTCGCTGTTGCGCACCTGGGCCGAGGGTCTCCAGTCGCGCGGAGGAGAGAGCACCCGAATCTCGGCACCACCCCAGGTAAATTCGTCGCCGGCAAGCAGATAGCGGACCTTCATGTGCAACTTTTCCGCCTGGTTATACAGAGCTCGCACCGGCTCTATGTCAGCATTGGGTCCGATCCACAGTTCGCGCGGACGAAAATTCTGGATCACCGACCGCATGCCTCCAATGTGGTCGGAATGGGCGTGCGTGACCATCACCGCGTCGAGCCGCGAAAAACTCCGGGACCACAAGTACGGCGAAACCACATTCTCTCCGAAATCAAATTCCGAACTGCTGTTGCCCAACGGACCCGCCGCATCGATCAGCAGCGACTTCCCTTCAGGCGACACTAGCAGAGTCGAATCTGCCTGGCCGACATCGATGGCTGTGAACTCCAGCACGTGGGCGCGAATCTGTGGAGGTGCGGGGAAGGCCACGATCCACACGGCGCTGGCAGCAAGCGTTCCCAACCCGGCAACTACCCACCTCCGCCGTCTCCACACCGTGGCCATTGCGAACAAAAACGCGGAAGCAGCCAACAGAGAAGTTGCCAGTGTGGGGTCGGCAACGCGCACGTCGGAAGCATGCGGACCTCCCAGCCAGCGTACTGTGCTGGTGATTCCCTCCAGCGACCATCCGGCAACCCACGCCGGGACGATCGCGAGAAAGCGAGAAACATAGCCCAGTCCTAATGCCGCGACTGATGCTGGCATCAACACTTCCGCTAAAGGAAGCGCGGCTGCATTCGCCGGCAGCGCCAGCAACGTTGCGCGATGAAAATACGCTGCCATCGGCAGCGCCATCGTGACTTGCATGAGCGCGGAAATCAGCAGGACTTCATAGATGGACAAAGCCGCCGAGACCGATTTCACGACGGCGAATTTCGAGATTGGCCGACCGAAGCCGCTGCTCAGGCGCTCCCCGAGGGTTCGCAGCCCTACACGGAATTCCGCCAGGCGAGGCGCCAGCGTGAGATCGTAGCTCGTGGACTCCAGCAGCCGCAGCGCGCTTTTCCATGGCTGCGAGGTCCGCTCCAGCAGCGGTATTCCAAGTCCCCCGATCACCAGGACAGAAAGAAACGTCATCTGGAAACTGGCGTCAAAAAGCGCCGGCGGATCTGCCACCAACACGAACAGGGCGGCCGCTCCCACCGCATTCAGAGGTGAGCGATTTCGGTACAGCAATCGCGCTCCTAGATATATGCAGAGCATCAGCGTGGCCCGTAAAATGGGCGCACCACCGTCGCAGACGAACGCATAGAACGCAGACAGAATTACAGTAAGCAGCGATGCGCTCCATTCGCCCAGGCGCAGCCGGCGCAGCAGCCAGAACACTACAAACGCGAGGATCGCCACGTTCATTCCCGAGACCACCAGCAGGTGGTAGGTCCCCGAACGCTGAAAGTCGGTGTTCAATTCGCGTTCGATGTAAACCCGTTCCCCGATGAGCATGGCATCCATCAGTGAAGCTTGCTCGGGTGGCCAGATGGTGTGCACCATGTGCAGCACGCTGCGGCGCGTGCGATTCTGCCATTGCCCCGGGAGCGTGCCAGAGAAGCCGGGAAGCGGTTCGATTTTGTCGGCACTTACAGAGCCAAGCGCGAAGATATTCTCGCGCGCAAGATATGCCTGATAATCGAAGGCGCCGGTATTGCGAAAATTTCGCGGCTCGCGCAGTTTGACCGGAAAACGAATGCGCTCACCATAATTCAGTGGCTTGACCAGAGTAACCTGCTCCCCATGCGGCGAGTGTGGCGACGCGGCTTTCCGGGGCCGGTAAACGGACATCCGGATTCCTCCTGCGGCAGGATGTTCGGCTCCTGCAAGTCCGATGGTCTCGCTCTCCACATCCACCATCTGGCGATCTTCATTAAGGCGTCGCGGAACTCCGTTCGCGGCTGCGACTCTCAGAGTTGCGTCACGCAGCACGTGAGCTCTGATCAGCACTTCTTCGCCAGTCGCGAACGGGGCAACTCCGTTCTGCCGGCCTCTGGCTGCCTGCGCCAGATGCGCTCCTTGCAATGCAAGCGCGCCAAGTAACGACAGCACCACGAGCGCGAGCGAAAGACTCGCCCACGGTCGTCGCGCCAGGAAGTAAAACCCGAAAACACAGAGCAGAACCGCGCCGGCTATGAGCCAGAGAATTGGGCGCCAACAGTAGCAGGCGAACACAATGCCGGAAGCGAACGCCACCGCGGCCGGCAGCATGGGAGACCGCGGCCGCTTCAGAAGCTCGGGTTTCAGAAGCTGGGGCGCGGTCTGAATGTTCGGACGAGATGAATCGTCAGGCACAGCTCAGAGGCAATTATCTGTGCGCGCGAACACGACGCGGTCTCGGTAACTGCGGCTCCTCAGAGGTCTTCACCGCCGAAACGGGAGACTAGCAATCGACTTACCGCGCCAGGCGGAACACGCTTTCGATGTGAAACGTCTGCGGGAAAAGATCGACCAGATGGGCCTCTTGAATCCTATAGCCCGATTGGAGCAGCACGGGAAGATCGCGGGCCAGGGTGGAAGGATCGCATGACACATAGGTCAGTTGTGGCGAAAAGAGCTTACCGAGCCTTTCTGCTACCCGCCGTCCCAGCCCAGCCCTCGGGGGGTCCACCACAACATAGTCTGGGGGTTTGCTTCCGCGCTCCAGATAGTGCTCGGTGGCGGCTTCCAGTGCCTGTACATGCGGTGGCGCATTATGCTTCAAATCCGCAGCGGAACGGGGAGCCGATTCCACAGCCACCACTCGCTCGAACTGCCGTGCCAGTGGAAGCGAGAACAATCCCACTCCCGCATACAAATCCAGTGCAAACTTTCCAGCGCGATCCCGCGTAACCAGCTCGACCACGGTGTCTGTGAGGAATCGATTGGTCTGAAAGAATGAGCCTGCACTTACGCGATATTCGCCCGATGCCGTTGTAAAGGGCAAGGCATCTTCGCCGAAAACGGCCAGCGGCTTACCCGCCGCCGAACTCGCGGAGAGCTCCGGAGCAGCTGTGGCTTCGCCCGCGTCGATGGATGCGTGGCCAGCTACCACGCCTCGAAGCTCGGGGATAGCGGTGCGCAGGCCTTCGGCCATGGGTTTGAACCTGGCCGGCGAAAACATCGCTCGACGATCGACCTGACCCTGCACCAGCAGCCCAGTGTCGTCATTCGTAGCAAATAGCTCCACCGCCACCAGCGCCTCAGGGAATCCTTCGGCTTCGCCGATCTTCCATATCTGCGCCAGCGCGCGATTGATCAGAGGCGAACTGATAGGACACTCCCGCACCGGTTCCAGCGCATGCGAACCCAGGCGGTGATACCCGATTTCAAACTTGCCGGCGCCATTGCGCACATGCAGCCGCGTGCGATTGCGGTAGTTCCAAGCCGGAGATGCATGCGTGGCCAATTCACCGACTTCCAGCTTGGCAATGCGCGCCAGCGTTTCGCGCAAGATTTCTCCCTTCAGCCGCAGTTGATCCTCGTAGCTCGCCTGCTGATAATGGCAACCGCCACATCTGGCAAAATAAGGACAAAGTGGCAGAATTCGAAACGGCGCCGAGTCCAGCACCTGCTTGAGCTGGGCTCGCGCGAATGCAGGCCGATCCTCTACGATCTCGGCATCCACCCGCTCCCCGGGCAACACCAACGGCACGAACACAGTCTTCCGGCGGCCCTGCTCGTCAGGCGCGAGACGTGCTAGTCCATCGCCGCCATACACAAGTTTTTCAATGGTGAGTTCCAAGGGACGAATTATAGGCGGCGGAGGTCTTCCGTGCGGGGTGCTGCGGGCTTCGACCTTATTTTGGACCCGCATTTGTCTTGACCTAGCCGGCACGGCTGAAGTTGCGCGCCAATTCAGAAGGATTTGTGAGATGGCCTCTGAGTGCTGAACGGTGATACTGAATTCACATGTAGAACAGACTCAGCCTCGGCAGCTGCCACCTCTCCAGCAGCCGCTTGTGCATGAATTGTCTCTGTAGCTGATCGATCTGCATGGACGGCATGTTGCGGCGATAGGGCGCCATCTCGCGGTCAGCTTCCGCTCGCAAAGACAGCAGCTCTTCCTGAGAAGTGCAGCTCACCACAGCCGCATGCAGCCTGTCTTCAATTGCGCTCAACCGCTGCTCCAGGTCCTGGAGGCGTGTTGTCCTCTTCTGCAGCAGATCCCCTGCAATTGTTCGCAGGTTGTGCGCCACGTCGTTGGCGATCTCCTGGCCAACGGCGGGAAGCTCCGCTCGCTCGATCTGCCCGGCATTATGCAACAGAAATTCGCAGATCCGTGGAAGTTCGAGTCCAGTCTCGACTGCCTTTTTGGACTCTGACGACTCTGCCGGCGTGACGGTTCCGGCGGCTGCTTCTTTCATTTCCTCGGCAGCCGCCAGCACTTCCTGGGCGCAGTAAGCAAGGCTGTTCACCTTGCGGGTCTTGCTCGGACGCTGGTCATAGCGGTGAAACGCGGAATCGATTCCGCGAATCACGGCTTCGAGCGGCACCCCGGCATCCTTCCAGGTTTCAATCAGCGCCCAGTCCAGCGTGCTCAGCAGTAGCCCGGTACCGCGGCACTGTTGAAAGTGCTCCTCAATTTCCGTGAAGTAATTGAAGTAGTTTTCCACCGAAGATAATGTAGCAACCGGCGGAGTGGATGTCAGCCAGAGCCCAGGTTGATTCAACTGGACTGCACGACGCTAAGTCGCGGAACGGGGATCGTGAACTGGATTGTTCAAGGTATGTCGGGGCTCAGCGCTGATCTGGGCGTGGTTCTGGAAGATTACCAACCGCCGCCTCCTCCGCCTCCCCCTCCGCCTCCGGAGGATCCTCCACCGCTCGAGCCCGAACTCGATCCGGGAGGAGTAGCCGCACTGGATATCGCGGAGGTGAGTGCATCACCGATGCCGGAAGCAAAACCGGCGGCCGAGCCGCCAGCGACCTCAGCGGCCAGAAGTCTGGTGGTGGCATCAGAAGACGCTCCTGCCCCGACGGGAACCAGGGTCGATGCCAGCACATGCGCGAATTTCGCCGACCATTGTTGTTCCACGTCCAAAGCCACGGCGTACGGCAAAAGGCGGTTGAAGGTATCGAGGTTCCAGTTCACCGGCCCCAGGCGCTTCAGCTGATCTTCTTCGGTGGCAGCGAGGAACATCTTGAAGCCCTGAATCTTGTCCAATAATTCGCGCCCCATATGCGTCGGCGCCTTGAGCAGCTCGTGATAAATGAAGTTGCAGGCAATGAGCAAAGCAAACACGCTCACGCACAAAACGGAAGTGGCATGCACGAGCATGCCGATTCCGAACAACTCTCCTGCCAGGAAGGGAAGCGCAAACAATGTAATGAAAATGGCGCCGCCGAACTTCAACGCTTGCTGGCCTCCGCCATGAAGCGCCGAGCGCCACACGCTCACAACCCGCATGGAGAGGGCGGCCACACCCAGGGTCCAGAAGCCGAGCCAGAACATCATGAATAGAGCCACCGGTTTGAGCTGAGAGTCCGCATAGTAGGCGATGGCGAGAAAGCTCAGGATGGTCAGCACGACACTGGGTGCCATGTATCCGGCATTGCGCACGAAATAGATTCTCTCCATGCGCGTCGACAGTGACGTCTTCAGCGCCTTCATCGCCTCCGAGAGACTTTCACGGTTCAGTGGCGTCAGCAGGAGCCGGTCATTGGTTGTGAAAAGACGTCGCGCCACCAGTCTTTCTTCCGCGGTAAGGGCGCTCTCCGCCGCGGGATTACTGCTCTTCACCAGGGTGTACTGTCCCGTTTCGTCCTGCTCGATAGACAAGTATTTCTTCGCCGCCAAGCCCAGGATCTCTGCCGCAAAGGCGCGATTGTCGAAGCCCATCTTCACCATCTCGCGCACCGCAGCGGCAGAAAAACCGTCAGGGGGAATGTATTGCGGCACGATGGTTCCGGCCGCCGGATCGCGCCCCACCATGATCCAGGTGATCACTTGATACAGAAGCACCAGCACCAGTCCGATCACGGCAGCAACAGCGGGAGCATTATCGGCGAAAAAGTATTCCAGCTTGTCGGTTGGCGGCTGGATATAGCCGCGCGGCCACCATGCGACTACTGTGAAGCCCTCGTGCACGCCTAGCGGCGCCCTGGTCTCATAGTGCAGGCGCCCCAGGCCGTCTTTAATGGCGTAAAAGTCGCGCCCGGTGTAGCCTTTAGGACCGGTGTAGCCGTAGGTCTCAACAAAGTTGCGCGGAATCTGTAACGGCAAAACCACCGTCGCGGTGGCGTGATCGATGGGAAAGGCCCAGCCGTTCCCGGTGACATTCCAGTAGAGCTCCTCGCGATCGCTATAAAACCCCATCTGCCGCGATGTCACGTAAGAAAGACTGTAGGTGTATTCGCTGGGGATGAGGGTCGCCCAGCGGCTGCCCATGTACACGCGGGTGCCGTTCAGCAGACGCTCGGTGTGATAGTCCTCGGGCTGGTTGTCCCGGCGCACCTCGACGATATCGAAGGGAACGGTATAGCGGTTGCCCAGCTTGTCGGTGTAGCGGGTGGGGAAGTCGCGATAAATTCCGTGCCGGATCTGAACACCCAACGCACGCACGCGGATATTTTCGGTGACGTGAATCGAGCCATCTTCCATCAGCGTGATTTCGCTGTCATAGGAAAGGATGCGCTCTCCGCCCGGCACCATCTGCGCCGACGCCAGCACAGGCGCGAGAAGAAAGACCAAAAAACAAAATTGCAGAACACGTTTCATGCGAGCTTCCCACGAGACACCAGGGCACACGCCGGGTTGCCCACCTAAAGTGTCCCGTACATGCTGGCTTCCGAAAAGGGGAATTGCGATCCAGGGAGTTACATGAGTGTGCGACCTCCAGGTAAGGTGCACCAGGACCTGAAGGAGCTGGAAACGACCTGTTGCAAGAGAAAATGCAGGGCAGCTCAGGCCCAGGCTACCTTCGCAGCTCCCCATCTCCGGCGATTGCAAACAGGCCCGATTGGGCGTAGCGCTCGGAAAAGGCCGCCTGATCCATTGTCAGGTAAGCTCCATCGGGTTGCTGATGAGTGCGGCGATAATCACGGGCATGTTCTTCTGACCAGAAGAATACGGTCTGATTTCAATAGTCGTGGATGATGTTTATTCCGCGAAAGCTCGCCCAGTTAATGTCAGGCTCGAACAGCAACGGAGAAGCGCCGTCCGAGAGAACCTGCCACCTGAGATCATCATCGACTTCGATTGCCAGCGGGCGCGCGCAATGCTGGCATTCGGAATCGATGCGCACCCGCAGCTTTTCTCCCCGAAGGCGTCCTTCGACGAAGGACGTAGCGAAGGCATCCTCCGCTCAAGCGCCAAAGGTATGCTCGCCAGTAGAGAATGTCAGCCGATGTGGCGTCCGATCTGTGGTCACGGGAAATGCCCAGTTCACATTCCCACCGGCGTCGCGCACGAGAAAAAAAAGATGCTCTTCCAAATCTTGCAGGATGGCCGATACTTTCGCGACTTCCAACGCCGTGACCTGCGCAATCTGCGCCGGCGAGAGCGGCTGTGGCTTCACTTGTCGCGGCAGTTCCCGCACCACGAAGTCGCGGATGACGTGGTGATCCGGTGACATGAAGGCCAGTCGCTTCGCCATTCGATCGGGAAGATTTCTGATCGCTTCTACAAATTTGTCATCCGAAGTAGTCCGAAGTTCCCGGCCAACGCCTAAGAGAATTTTCCCGCTCATCAGCAAGCTCCTTTTACTCGCTCTCCGATCGCCGGACGCCCGATTATCTTCCAGCACAGCCGCCCGATCGGCACTCAAAAATTGCCCGCCGAGACTTACTCGGTCATAAGAAAAACCCGAAGCTCGAACCGTTGGTTCCGGGATCGATGCTTCGGGTTAGCTGCCGCTCAGTTGAAGAAAGACAGATGCATCAGGCCGCGCGCGCACCGAAAGACTCGAGGGCGGCTTCTTCGTGCTCGTGCACATCCAACACTTGGTACAGATTGGTGATCGCAAACACCTCCCGCAGCCGCGCGTCCAGGTTGCAGATTTTCAACGCCAGCCCGCGGGTCTCGGCCCGCTTGCTGGAGGCCACCAGTACTCCAAGACCTCCGCCGTCAATCGTCGTGACCTCTTCCAGGTTCAGAACCACCGACAACCTCCGATCCAGCAGTTCCACTACGTGCTCAGAGAGTGCTCGCGCTTCATCGCGGAAGACCAACTTCCCCGCCAGGTGCACCACTGCAATCTCTCCGAGAACTCGCGTCTCGACCGTGAGACCCACGAACTTCCTCCTTGAGTTGTGCCGGTTTGTCCATCGTGCGGCTCGCCGCACGCTATCCATTCCTTTCTGCAGCTTACTGAATTTTGATTGCAGCATGATTGAGCCACCGTAAAGACCAGGTGAAAAGTCTTCCTCTGTTTGCTTTTTTGATTCGTCCCAACACCCCTAACAATGTTCATTTACTTAGACGATTACGGGAGCCGGTTGTTATCAATTTCTTTTTCTGGAATTCACCGAACATTTACAAGAATGCAATCGTCGGTTAACACGAAACAGCGACATTAGAGCCTCGACATGTACCTCCTAACCCAGATGGCTGGACAGTCCGGCAGCTCCGGCTGGACTGTCCGTTTTTTCTAAGCAATCAGCCCTCAGCATTCAGCAATCAGACATCAGGCTGCCGCTTCTAAAGACGAATCCGCCGGCATTTTTGAGAATTCTCGATGTGTCAAACCACGTGGAAGCGGAGGTCCCGTCCGCTCAAGGCGAGCGCAGCTCGGCGCCGCGGATACAGCAAGCCTGCCCTATCGCGTCGTAAACGTCAGCGCACTCTCGGCGGGAATGATTGCCTCTTCTTTCCCGGTGGCAGCAGCCACGCCGGTTCCTCCTGCTGCCCCAACGCCAGCGCCAATCGCTGCGCCTTTTCCGCCACCCGCGAGTCCTCCGATCAGCGCTCCCGCTGCCGTTCCTCCGCCAATCTTGGTGACGTTGCTCTTCGTATGGCTCTTCCCGGTGCGCGCGAGGGAATTGGTGCTCACCTTTCTTCCATGCACCGAGATCAGCCGGACACTCAACTGTCCCGGGGCATGCAGCCGTCCACTCGATTTTGCGTTGGTCACCTTGAGCTGCGCCGGTGCTCCCGATTTCGCGATCGTCGTTCCGTTGACCACCAGACTCTTGGCCAACGTGCCCTCGAAGATCTGGCCAGCTTCAGCCTTTCCTGAGCTGATTTCGCTATTCACTCGCACCGTGATTTTCGTTCCCGCAGGAATCTCTACCGCTCGCGTTGCCAGCGCTCCCATTAGAATCACTAACAAGGCGGTGGTCAGACGTCGGATGCTCATGTTCTCCTCCAGGTGAAGTTTCGGAGCTGGTACCAGCTCCGATCAGTGTTCTGAGATGCGCCCAAGAGTCAAGCCGATTACAAAACTGGCCTCATGGAAGTCTGCCATCGTACCGTACCGGGAGCCGGAGCCGGGTTCGCACGCCACAGGGGACCAAATTTTGTCAGCCGATTTTTACGCCCGTGAGCCACGCCTGGTTTCGCGTGACCTGCTGGGCAAGGTTCTCATCCGCCGCGAAGCCAGGCGAGTGTTGGCTGGGCGGATCGTGGAAGTCGAGGCCTATCTTGGGGAAAACGATCCGGCTGCTCATGCGGCCGCCGGGCGTACCGCGCGCAATTATGTCCTGTTCGGACCGCCCGGCCGAGCCTACGTATATTTCATCTATGGCAATCATTATTGCCTGAATGTCTCCTGCGAGCCCGATGGCATCGCGGGTGGGGTTTTGTTTCGCGCTCTGGAACCAATTGCTGGAATCGAGTGGATGGCCAAACAGCGTGGAATTTCAATCGACCGGGGAAAGCCGGCGAGTTTGCGTCTGTTGACCTCGGGGCCTGGCCGGCTGGCAGAAGCATTTGGGGTCACGCGGCTGCGCGACAACGACAAAGACCTGACCTCGCCGACATCCGATCTGCAGATCGTTGACGACGGCTATGCTTCGCCTCGCGTGGTGGTAGGCCCACGCATCGGAATCACCAAGGCCGTTGCGCATCCACTGCGCTACATCATCGCCGGAAACCCATTCGTCTCGGGAAAGAGAGCGCCTGCAGATCCGAGGAGTCAGCGGTGAGTCTTGCCGGACGAAAATCTTGAGGGTTCGCCACGTTCGCGCCGCTTTTTTCGGCGCTAACTGGGAGCTGGCAAAATCCGCGACAGGTCTACCCGGGCAAAAAAATGTTATCGATCAGCCTCGTGCTCCCCACCCATGCTGCCACAGCGACCAGCGCACCACGCGAAACTTCGTTTACCGGATCCAGCGTATCTGGATCAACGATGGCGAAATAATCCAAGCGTGCCGCAGGTTCCTCCGCGATCGTCCGCTTACCACATTCGATCAACGGTTCCGACTGCTGCTCTCCGCGATCAAACAGCGAGCGTACCTGACAGAGTGACCGGTACAGCACCGTCGCTCTTTTCCGCTCGTCCCCACTGAGATACTGGTTGCGCGAGCTCATAGCTAACCCATCCGGCTCACGCACGATCGGACAAGGGACGATCTGCACGTCCATATTCTGATCGCGGACCATCCGACGAATGATCGCCAATTGCGCCGCATCCTTCTGTCCAAAAAACGCCAGATCGGGCTGCACGATGTGAAAGAGTTTGGCTACGACGGTAGCGACGCCGCGGAAATGTCCGGGACGCGACTTGCCGTCCAGTTTGTCACTCAAGCCTGCGACTTCGACGAATGTGCTGGCACCTGGGGGGTACATGGCCTGGGCGGACGGAGCCAATAAAAGATCAACTCTTTCCGCTTCCAGCAACGCACGGTCGCGCTCGAACGTTCGCGGATATTTCGAATAGTCCTCTTTTGGCCCGAACTGCAGCGGATTCACGAACAGAGACACGGCCACAACATCGCACTGCGCCCGCGCGGCACGCACCAGCGATAAGTGTCCTTCGTGAAGGGCTCCCATAGTAGGCACGAGGCCGAGCCGTTTTCCGCTGCGGCGCACGTCACGGCAGACAGACTGCATCTGCTCCAGGGATTCGATGGCGCGCATGGAGGTAGTTGTTAGCAAAGCGAAACTACGCCACCCTGGTCAGAAGACGGCGAGAGTGGGCCACCCTAAAGATTCTTGCGACAACGTGACCGTTGCAGACGACCGCGCTCACCGCATCGCCCGCTTGCGCTCGTTGATCGTTTCCAGCACCGCCTGCGTTTCCTTGGGCAGGTGATAGGACTCGTGCTCCCCAGGATACTGCCCGGAGACGACATCCGCCTTGTAAGCCTGAAGCGCCTCGCTGATCACTCCGCGCACATCAGCATAGCGCCGCACAAACTTGGCGGGCGGCGTGAAGGTCAGGCCAAGCAGGTCATGGATCACGAGCACCTGCCCATCGCAGTCCCGACCAGCTCCTATCCCGATGGTTGGAGCGGAGACCTCGGCAGTGATCATGGCGGCCACCTCTCGCGGCATGCCTTCCAGGACAATGCTGAAAACGCCGGCCCGGTCGAGCGCCACGGCATCGCGCATGAGTTGCTCAACGGCGCTCAGCGTCTTGCCCTGCACCCTGTACCCGCCCATCACGTTCACCGATTGCGGGGTCAGGCCGATGTGGCCCATTACTGGGATCTCGGCATCGAGCATGCGCCGAACCAACTCCGAGCGCTTCTCGCCGCCCTCCAGCTTCACCGCCTCGGCCCCGCCCTCCTTGATGAAGCGCGTGGCATTGCGGACAGCTTCTTCGATGCTGGCATGGTAGGCGCCATAAGGCATGTCGGCCACCAGCAACGCGCGCTTTACCGCCCGGCGAGCGGCGCGCGTGTGGTGGACCATTTCGTCCATGGTGACGGGCAGGGTGCTGTCATAGCCCAGCACGACCTGCGCCAACGAGTCTCCGACCAGCACGATATCGATGCCGGCCTCATCTACCAGGCGGGCGGTGGCGTAGTCATAGGCCGTCAGACAGGTGATGGGTTCACGGTGCTGTTTCTTTTCGCGAAGGGTAAGAGGGGTGACTTTCAGACGGCTTTCGCCGATGGATGTGATGCTCACTGTAACCTCCAGTGCAGTTCCGCCTTGCGGATACCGCCTGTTCCGGCCGCCAGGTGGCAGCCCCTAACGCATACAGATGCGAGCAACACTATTGTAGCTCCGGAATAAGAAAGCGCAAGTGGCGGCTGGTAACGCCTGCCGGTAACACAGGACGAGCGTTGGGCCTAAAGCAGATCAAATATGCGTCTTTCGTAGCACATCACACCCTCGTGCCTTTGCGCTCCCGTTTGTAGTCGTAGGTGCGTTCGTAGTCAATTTTGCCAAATAGCGTCAGGATCTCTCGTTGCTTTCGCCGTGCGATGTACTCCCCCAAGAGCGGCAGTAACCGCTCCTCGCCTGGTGCGGTGCCCGCCCAGCCTTTGCGCTTCTTGCAAAAGTCGGCTGTCGATCGCGACATTGATCAGCATTGATTTCCCCACGTGCATGTAATCACTGGGCGGGCGCAGCACGCTACATAAGCTCCGCCCCGCGGCTGCCGAATCGTCTGAGCTTCTACTTCACCGGCTGGTACGTCAGGTACTTCTCCATGGGGATTTCGAAGTACATCAGCTCCTGGCCATTGTTGTCTTTGAGACCGGAAACATACAAATGCGAGCCTGCCAGGGGCTGCGAGATGCCCTCAACATCGAAAAACACGAACCCGGCCTGGTTTTCATGTGGCTCCACGGCCTTTGCCTTGAACATGGAGGCCTGAAATTCGTCCCGTCCTTCCGCCGAGACACCGGTTTTCGGTCCCTTGCGGGGCAGCGGAATGGGTGTGGGATTGCGGCTGGGCTCGTCGCCCCGGCGCTCCAAATGCGAAAACCGCCGATACAAGTCGTCTTCGGTCGCCGGCAGCAGCTTCGCCTTGCGCGTTCCGGTCACATATTCGATTTTCAGGTTCAACACCGAGATGGGCGCGTCTCCATCATTCGATATGACCAGCAGGATCGGCAGGAACCCGTTCTCCTTGTACTTGAGATGGAACGCGGCCTCCTCCTTCTCCTGCAGATCGTAGGGATCGCCAGCAACGGTGATCTTTTCCATCGGATGCTCGTCGCGCGCGGGATAGGTTTTGGCGTTATAGATGCGCGGCGGCGTGTACTGCTTGGCGGCGTAGGCGAGGGTCGCCAGAATGACCAGCGGGCCCAACATGGCCAAAAGTAGCTTGGATTTCCTGCTCTGCAATTTTTGGCACGCGCCCGGCAAAATGCCGGAACCACTCAGTTCAGAAGTCATGTTGGAATGCCTGTGAGGCTGGCAGAAACTTCTATCACGAAGTTGGATGGGAAGTCATGCGGTATGGTTGGGTGGACGATCCAGAACCCGGGGACACAACCAATTGCTTTCTGAAAAATCTGGTTGAGATGTCAATGTGTTTGCGAAGACTTGCCAGCGGGAACGTACAACGACTTGAGCACGTTTGCATAGGCAGCCAGTTCGTCCTGAGTTGCAGGAACCTTCTCCTTTGTCATCGAAACCGAGAGAGTGAACCAGGAATTTGGTCCAGGGTTGAGATAAGCAACGTAGTCGTAGAAGTCGCCTGGAAACAGGAACAGTTTTGCGTGGGTCCGATATTCGGGATGAGCTACGTCTAAGGCAGCAAACTGCACCTTTGGGTATTCTTTCTTGTATTGGCGCATATCGGAATTCAAATCCTCGAGCGTGTTCTCGTCCACCTTCTTATTAACCCGGACGCGGATCTCAACGCGGTGCGCTCGTGAGTCTGCTGAACTCGGAAATAGCACGGCATTAGCCTGGTACTGAGTTGCGCGCTGCCCTCAAATGCAGCGCCAGCTCTGCGGCTCCTTCAGCGCAAAAACGAAACCGTCTCCGCAGACCAGGATACTGTCCAATGCTGTGTTGGAACGCGGTGAAGTAGATTGGGCAGATGCGGTGATGCCGAGCATGGCGAGTATCATCGCCGCTACAAAATTGCTTGGTCGAAGCATTCCAGAATTATCGTTGCCGTGAACGCTACAGTCTCGGAACGAAGGTCGTGAGACACCGGTAACGAGTCAAGCACCTGAGCGCCGGAGTCCCGGGTGGGATACAACAGTTCGGCACGCTTATGATGTGATCCAACCGAGGTACAAACCAGCTAAAACCACCAGCGCGTAAATGCTCATTACGGTCCAGTAGGTTCTGGGTCGTGTGCGCCTGGTGGCCCAGACCGCCCATCGCAAGTTAAGCAGTTTTCTCGAAGCTAGCTGGTAAATGAGTATTGCGAGCAGCGCCAGGAAGCCAACCCAGGGGAAGCCTCCTCCCCCTAAGTACGGCAAGAGAGCACAATGACGTAATCATGGAATTGTGTTAAAAGCCGAACCGATAAAGAGAACGGATCCAAGCGACTGCAGTGCACGCACCCTAATCCATCCCAATCGGTTCCCAGCGGTACTTCTTCCCGTCAAAGAAAATCAGCGCCGAAAGCCCCGCCGCCTCGTGTGTGGTTATCGCCGAAACCATCTTCTTCTTGAGAGTCGCGTGCGACATGGCTGCCTGCTCGAAGGGAACATTGACCAGCACAAACTTGGCCTTGGGCGTCTGCAGTTTCCATCCGTGTACGACCAGAAAGTGCCGCTCCTGCGGACCTCCAGTGGTGTACTGCGCCATGATGCGGGCATTGCCGAAACCGTAGTAGGCGTCGTACGGATCCTGGACACGATACTGAAACTGGCCTTCAGCCCCCATCACATTCTTGCCGCGTGCGATGAGGATTACATCTTCTTCGCCGTCCCCATCGAAGTCGCCCACAAACGGGGCGAATGCAGGATCGTATTTGAGATCCGGGCCAAAATTCTTTTCGATGAACTGCTGAATCGCTTCCGACCTGGCGGCCTGCTCCGGACTGGTCGCCGAAGCAGCCGGCGCGGGCGCTGCCGATTGCGCGGCAGGCGCGGCCTGGGCTGCCGCCAACGAACAGATTGAGAGCCCAGCAAAAATCGCAACCAGCCAGTGCGGAACAAATCGCATACGGTTACTCTATCCTGTGCAGCAGCTATGGCAAGCTGTTGAACCTCTAATGCCAACTCTATCGTAACTTTGGGACGGCCAGCGCAGTCTCTGTGTGCATTTCCGCCAGGAGATTCCGAAATGAGAATCATCGTCAGCGGCGCCAGCGGGCTTATAGGCTCAGCACTCGTCACAGCCCTGGAGAAAAGCGGTCACCAGGTCACGCGACTTGTTCGCCGCAATTCCAGCGCTCCCAATGAAGTCGGCTGGGATCCCTACGGCGCTATCGACCCTTCATTGTTCGAAAGCTCCGATGCCGTCGTTCATCTTGCAGGTGAGAGCATCGCGACCCGGTGGACTGAAACCATCAAGAGCCGCATTCAGAACAGCCGGGCGCAGGGAACGCAGACCATCTCCTCCGGCATTGCGCGCGCATCAAAACGGCCCGCGGTATTAATTTGTGCTTCGGCGGTCGGCTACTACGGGGAGCGCGGCGACGAGATCCTGACCGAGAACAGCCCTCCCGGGACCGGATTTCTGGCGGAAGTCTGTCGTCAGTGGGAAGCGGCCGCCCAGCCTGCGGCAGCGGCCGGCGTACGCACCGTGCACCTGCGAACGGGATTCGTCCTGAGCCGCATCGGCGGAGGACTTGCCAAGATGCTCACCCCCTTCCGGCTCGGCGTTGGGGGACGCGTAGGCGGCGGGCGCCAATGGATGAGCTGGATCGAGCTCGCCGACGTCATCGGCGCGATCCAGCATGCGCTCACCGACGCTCGCGTCTCAGGCCCGGTGAATGTCACGGGGCCCAATCCGGCAACCAATGCTGAATTCACCAAGACGCTCGGACAAGCCCTACACAGGCCGACCATGTTCCCCATGCCGGAATTCGCGGTGAAGCTTGCCTTTGGTGAAATGGGCGAGGAGATTCTGCTCGCCAGCCAGCGCGCCATGCCCGCCAAACTCACGACCGTGGGATACCAGTTCCGATATCCGGAATTGAGCGGGGCACTGAAGGCGGCGCTGGCAGACTAGGTTGGTTTCGGTCGCGGATTTTTCAGAAATTCTCACGAATCAGAAGCAGAGGATGACTAGTATTGAACAACCGCGAGGTCCTTCGACTCGGACGCGGCTTCCACCCCAACAAACCAACAGCGGGTTTGCCGGGGCCCCGGGTTTTGCCGCGTCCTCGCTCAGGATGACATCGAAAGTTGTTGCGGCATCAGTCGCTCTGCTTCTTCCATGCGCTCATGAACCCCTCCACCCGCTCGCACACACTCTTCACGTGCTGCGGAAGCGGCAAGCGGCTGCCCTCTTCGAGAATGGGGATCAGCTTGTCGAAGTCGGGTCCGGAATGCGACCCGGTCAGAATGATGCGCACCGGATGAAACAAGTCTTTGCCCTTTGCGCCGGACTTCTCCTTCACCTGGTTCATGATCGCCTTGAAGCGTTCCGGCGTGAGTTCGTCCGCTCCGTTCGAGCAAACGGCGCGTGCAAACGACTCAACCACAGTCTCTGACGTGGCCGCCGCGAGCACTTGAGGGTTCTCATCGTGCACCAGAGCATGCTCCGGGTCGTAGCGAAAAATGAGTTGAGCTCGATGCGGCAATTGTTCCAGGCGATCAACCGCCGGAGCGAGCAATCCCACGACCTTCGCGAACCAGCCACTCGTCGGCTCATCGAGCTTGTCCGGCAACAAGCCCTCCTGCTGGAAGAAGGGCAACGCCAAATCAACGATCCTCGATGGCACGCTTTGCTTGATGTAGTGCCGGTTGAGCCAGTAGAGTTTCTCCACATCGAAAACCGCGGCCGATGGGGTGACGCGCTTCAGATCGAAATGCTTGATCAACTCCTCGTGATTGAAAATCTCGCGCATGCCTCCCGGCGCACCCCAGCCAAGCAGGGCAAGATAATTCATTAACGCTTCTGGCAACACTCCCGATTCGCGGAAATTAGCGATCGAAGTTGCGCCGTGCCGTTTAGAAAGCCGGGTGCGGTCGGCTCCGAGAATCGTGGACAGATGCGCAAACTCCGGCGTCTTCCAGCCTAACGCCTCGTAGAGCGCCACCTGCTTCGGAGTATTGGAAAGGTGATCGTCGCCGCGGATCACATGGGTAATCTTCATCAGCCCGTCGTCGATCACCACCACGTAGTTGTAAACCGGCATTCCCGAAGAACGGAGAATGATGGGATCGCTTACCACTTCGTTGGGAAACTCGACGTCGCCACGCACGATATCGCGGAAGCGTATGGGATGCTCAGGAATCTTCAGGCGAATGGCGGCGGGCTCGCCCTCCGCACGCTTGCGCCTGGCTTCTTGCGGATCGAGCGCGCGGCATTTTCCGGAGTAGGTTTGCTGCAATCCCTCCGAGATGGCGCGGTCGCGCTCAGCCTGTAAATCCTCTTCCTTGCAGAAACAGAGATACGCTTTAGCGTCCGCGAGCAGTTGTTCAGCATGCTGGCGGTAGAGATCGAGTCGGTCCGACTGCCGGTACGGCTGATATGGGCCACCCACATCGGGGCCCTCGTCCCAATCAATGCCCAGCCACTTCAGATCGTCCAACAATTGCTGTTCGAAGCGCGCTTCGCTGCGCTCGACATCGGTATCTTCGATGCGCAGCACCATCGTGCCTTTATGTTGACGCGCGAACAGCCAGTTCACCAGCGCCGTGCGGGCATTCCCCACGTGCAGTTGACCGGTTGGAGAGGGCGCGAATCGCACCCGGACGATTTCCTGCGTACTCACCAGATTGATGTTATCAGAGGACAACAGGCTAGCTTGGGGGCGTGGGAGGCTCTTGCCTATTGTTGAGTTGCGCTTGCAATTCTCGCAATAGCTCTTCTCGTCTGTTGCCGTCTAACTCCTTCTCGAGTTCCTGCAGGGCCAGAGCTACCACGTGGTAATGATGCAGGCCGGAATACTTCGGATCGGAAGTGATATTCAGCCACAGCTTATGCATGAGCTGCACATCCTCCTCGCGCATGCGCGGAGCATGCGGTCCCAGCAGATACTCCCTGTGCGTGGCGTCTGGTTCCACCACCTCCAGGGTGACGCGAGGCCGGGGCTCGGGCAAGCGCTCCCATGCGTCTCCGGTCAACTTGCCCTGTTCTTCGGAACTCAGGTGGGAGGAGAGCCCACAGACTACACGCGTTGAATCCAGCCGCTGCGCCGTCATCATGATGGTGTCAAAAACATTCGTGCCAGGCACCACCAGCAGGTAGACGGGCTTGCCTTCTTTTTCCGCTACCGCCACCACGCGCGAAAACAGCTCCTGCTCATAGGTGTCGAAGACGTCCTTGGCCTCGTACATGGTGTTGCCGCTGAAAGAGTGCTCGCGAGGAGAAAGGCGGGCGGTCATCACCACCACATCCTGCTTGGTGGTGTCTGTACGCTGCAGCACATCGCGCAGGTAGTAAAGATTGCGCGGATCGCGCACTGAAACCAGCACGTTGCCCGGCCGGACGCGCAATGCGGTGTAGTCCAGCTCGGGATTTCCGAAAACCCGGAACTGCTCCACGTTTTCGTGGTGCCCGTGCCGGCGCGCGTTGTAACGCTCCGAAGCAACCAGGATTCCGAAGAAAATGGCGCTGAAGGTTACGCCGGCAATCGTGGCCTCTGTCTTGGTGAATAGATTCACAATGGCAGTCATAAACAGAATCACCGTGATCACCGCCAGCCCAAGCGGGACCTCCCTGCCACCGATCTGCAGATTCCCGGGCACCTTCCACTGCCGGTTCTCAGGCTCGGTAAAGCGCAGCACGAAGACGGCCAGGGCCTTGAACGCGAAGCTCCAGATCACACCGAAGGCATACAGCGCCGCCAGCAGGTAGACATTCCCCCGGCTGACGATGATGGTCAAGACTTGGAGCCCCACAATCAGGTTGATGATGCGGTAGCTAGTGCCGTAGCGCTTCTGCGGCCGCTGAAACCACGAGGTCAGAACTCCGTCTTCGCTCAGGCGGTTCAACACGCCATTGGCGCCAACAATAGACGTATTCAGCGCGCCCGAAAGAATCAGGATTCCAACCAACACTACGAAGGCATGAAAGACCAGCCGCAGAACTTCCGGCCCCGCCAGATAGATCGCAATCCCACCGATCAGGTTGCTGAAGTAATCGGGCCGAATCTGGTCGGGAATGATCATGACTGCGAAGAATGACACAAGCGACGTGAACAGCAGGCTATAGAGAAAGATCACCAGCCCGGCTCGCTCCAGGTTCTTAAGCTTGGGGCTTTCGATCTCGCGATTGACCTGCGCGAGCGTCTCTTCGCCGCTCATCGCCAGCACCGAGTGCCCAAACCCTACCAGAAGAGCGATCAATGTGATTTCACTAAGCCGTGTCCCGGTCAGCCATCCCCACGCCTCTCGGCTGTGATGCATGTTTGCCAGATTCGGCAGCGGCGGCAGGTGCGCGCTCGTGGACTTCAGGATGGTAATCACGCACCATACGATCAGCATCACCACCATGACGGTGGTGATCTTCATGATCTTCATGGCTTTGTCAGACGACTCGTGGATGCCTTGGGTGTTCTTCCACCAGAAGTAGAGGGATACAGCTACGGCAAACGCTGCTGCAAAATGGTTGATGTCATCGTCGTTCCAGGAAAGCGGGTGATGCACATATCTGGAGACATCGATGATAAAGCCGCCGAGATATTGGCCAGCGGAGACGCCGCTGATCGGGCCTGTGAGGACATAGTCAAATAGCAAAGCGGATACGGAAAACTTGGCCAGGCTACCGCCCATGGCCTCTTTGACTACCCGGTACACTCCGCCGCGCACGAACATGCTGCTCGACTCGATGTACACCGCGCGCACGGCGTAGCTAAACAGCATCACCGCCAGGATGAACCAAGGGGCGCTTTTGCCGATCACCTTCTCGGCGTCACCGCCCGCGTAATAAGCGGACGAAGCCAGGTCGGCAAGCACCACCGCCGCCACCCGCCAGAAGGAGATGAAGCTCAGCATCACCGTGGTGGCGATGAATACCGGTACGGCTGGACGCTTCAGATCCTTAATCGAGGTGGACATAAGAAACGGGTCATTTCGTGGCAGATCGTGGGTATTCGGAGTAAAACTCTACCTCGGCCAATCCTCGCAATAGGATTCACTAATATACGCCAGATGCTGGCCTTTTTTGAGCGGTACGGCTGAATCTGCAGGCGGGAGGAGAGGAATTACGCTGCGAGAGCGCGCCAGGCATTCAGTGGGGCCGGGATGCTACATAGGTGCGCGTAATGCGGTCGTGCCAGCAGAGTGTGTCGGGATCGTAAAAAGCCCATAGGAAGCCGAGTCCAGCGGGACAGCACGAGACTAGCAGCATCAGCGCGCGGTATTGCCGCAAGTGTCTGCGGACACCCTCCCCTTCGAAGTGCAGAATGTGCAATCGCATAAGGCGCATGCCCGGAGTGATGCCGGCGTAGGCGAGAAACACGTATTGATAGATGATCCACAGCATTGCAGGGATAGACATGGCCATTGCAAGGGTGGATCGCCTGTCCTGAAGCAGTTGTCCAGGCCCCACTTTCAGCGCCACGACCGCGAAGACTGCGGTCGCAAGCAGCACGATGAGTCCGTCCAGCAAGGCCGCTGACAACCTGCGCGACACCGGGGCCACCCGCAGGGGTACCTCGAGTGGTTGTTCATTGGTTTCGGCTGGCGTTTCCAGGCATAGACCATCGAGCGGCGGCGGGTCAACCGGAACACTCTCCGGTACATCCAGAATCCGCGGCGACGTAAGCACCGGTTCAGCCAACTCGCTGACCGTGTGCGTCATATAGGAGGGTCGCGGAAACTCGATCAGTTTGCCTTGTTCCGGAACCGGGCCTCGTGCCGGTCGCGACCGCGGCTCAGGCCTTTCTTGTTCTGATTCTTCTTCAGTTACCAGTTCGTGTTCAGGGGCTTGCGCAAGCGCTGAGGCCAGATTCGAAGGGCTGGAAGTGACAATGGCATTCCCTGCCTCGATCCGTTTTTCCGGCTCGGTAAAGTTCGCAGGCGCGACGTCAAATGGAAACTCGGGCTTAAGGAAAACGTGATTGCCGGTCGTAGACTCGAAGTTGAAGTGCAGCGATCCCTGGCCGAGCTTCCGGTATCGCCTGGCTTTGTAGCTGCGGATGCGGGAAGCAACGGCATCTTTCCACAATTCGCTATCATCCACAGAGTCCGTCGCAGGCTCGTGATTGGAAGGCTCGGCAGGGGCGATCACAAGCGAATCCGAAGTGCTCTCGACGCCTGCACCAGGATCGCTGCTCGCACGTCCTGCAGCCGTTGCCAGGCTCGAGCCGGCTAGCTGCTGAGTCTCACTCCCGCTCTCTGGCGGAGGAGATTCGTCCGGCTCGAGGCTTGAGGCAAACTGCTGCTCGCTGGGATCAAACCCTTCCGGATCCACTAGAACGATGCTGCGTGATCCAGCTGAGTTCCCCGGTGTGCAGCGGCAGAATTCGCCACAGGTAGGGCAGGCCATCGCAAGTAGAGAAATCGCTGAGCCGCGATCACATCATCGCAATCTTACGGGCGGTTCACGCCTGCGGATTCTCTTTCCCTGGCGAACGTGTTACCTTGCCCGGAGTGTCCCCTGCGCGCCTGTCATCCTGGCTTGTCGGCAAAGGTGGCCGTGCGCCGCTGGGAAAGCTCACGCGCATGCGATGACTTCCCGCATACGAATCCTTATCACGGCTATCTTCCTTTGTCATCAGCTTGGCTCGCCTCGGCTAGTTACCAGCCAGTTGCCACGACTGGCGGTCCCGCCCCAAGTGGAAGAAGTAACGATCAAAGCCGATCAGCAGGAAAAAGTGGGTGACGTTTACCGCCTCATGGGAAGCGTGGAAGTCGATTTTCGCACTTTCGTTATTCGTGCCGACAGAGTTACTTACAACTCCGACACCGGCGAGGTCACCGCTGAAGGGCATTTCGTCTTTGATGGCGGTCCGCACGACGAGCACATTGAGGCCACTCACGGCACATATAACGTGCACACCGACAGCGGCACATTCTATGACGTAGTGGGCAGCACCGGTGCACGGGTTCGCGGCGCCAATGTACTGCTCACCTCCTCCAACCCCTTCACATTTGCGGGACAGATTGTCAAAAAGACGGGTCCCGACCATTTCGTTGTGGAGCATGGTTATGTGACCTCATGCCAGGTCACCAGCCGGAAATGGACGTTCAATTCCGAAAAAGTGGTGGTCGAGGTTGGGCAGGACGCCAAGCTGTACCACAGCAATTTTCGTTTCTTCCATGTTCCCCTGATTTACTTTCCTTATGCCCGATTGCCGGTAGAGAAGATCGGACGCCAATCAGGATTTTTGATCCCCGTACTGGGCCAGTCTTCGCGTAAGGGCACCATCATTGGCGAATCCGTGTACTGGGCCATCAATCGCAGCATGGATGCCACCATTGGCGCGGAATATTTCTCCCATCGAGGTTGGGCGCAGCACGGTGAATTTCGCGTCAAGCCAAGTGAAACGTCGTATCTCAACGTTCACTACTTTGGCGTGCTCGATCGCGGGTTCGGTCAAGCCCAGGCGGTTCCAGGGACACCCAGTGGGTGCGTGAGCATCAGCGCGAGCGGCAGCTGCAATCAGGGGGGAGAGGAAGTTAGCGTCAACGGCGAAGCCAAGCTGGCACATGACATCCGTGCGGTGGCCGATCTGAATTATCTGAGCTCGTTTGTTTTCCGCCTGGCGTTTGCAGAATCATTTACTCAGGCTGTCAATTCTGAAGTCAAGTCCGTGGCGTTCCTCTCTAAGAGCTACAACGGCTACTTCTTCAATGGCATGGCGTCCCGGTATCAAAACTACCAGAGTACAGATCCAGGAGACCTGATCACCATCATTCACGCGCCGAGCGTGGACCTGGGCAGCGTAGAGCATCGGCTCGGCCCCACTCCGGTGGAATGGTCTTATGACTTCAGCGCCCAGGGTGTCTCACGGCGCGAGCCCGATTTTGTCACCGATAACCTTGTCGGCCGGATTGACGTGCATCCCCACGTCGCCGTCCCCTTGCACTGGCAAGGCTGGGATTTTCGGCCCGAACTTGCACTGCGGGACACCTACTACACGCAAGATCGAATTCCAGGTCCCGGGATCGGCACCCCCGGAACGGGAACAGTGAATCGCCGTGCCCTGGAGACTGCTTTTGAAATCCGGCCACCCTCTGTCTCACGCATTTTTCGGCGCAAGATCCGCGATTACAGCATCAAGCACATCATTGAGCCGCGTGTGACCTATCGCTATGTGACTGGGGTGGACAACTTCGCCAACATCATCCGTTTCGATGCCCAGGACATTCTCAGCAATACCAATGAAATCGAGTACGGGGTCATTAACCGCATTTACGTGAAGGGCGGCAAGCAGGCCAACTGCGAAGTTCCTGCGCAGCGCCCGAGTGAAGCTCCCCAGCCACCCTCCTTGCCCGGTACTTCCGCCGAGCAACAAATCCGCGCTGCCGGACGGACCACACCCTGCCAGGTGGCAAGCGCCCGCGAGATCATCACCTGGGAAATCAAGCAAAAATACTTTTTTGATCCCACGTTCGGAGGCGCGCTGGTCACCGGCCAGCGCAACGTCTTCACCACTACCGCCGAATTCGCCGGCATCGCTTTCCTCACCGATCCTCGCAACTTTTCGCCCATCGTCTCCCGCTTGCGCGTCAAGACCACATCCAAGACCGACGTGCAGTGGGAACTCGATTACGACACCAAGAAAGGGCGCATCAATTCCAGCACCGCTATCGTCAGCTACCGGATTGGAGACTATTACATCGCCGGAAGCCATTCCTACTTCCTCACACCCGGCGAGGTTTCGGTCTCAACCTCGGCGCCCGCGCCAACCGACTTCAACCAGTTCCGCTGGTTGGTGGGATATGGCAACCCCAACAAGAGAGGAATTAACGCCGCCGTTAATATTGGTTTCGATGTGAACACCGATTTCCTCCAGTATTCGGCAGTTCAAGCCAGCTATAACTGGGACTGCTGCGGACTAAATTTTGAATACCGACGCCTGGCGCTGGGGCAGGTGCGCAACGAAAATCAATACCTGTTCGCATTGACTTTGACCAATATCGGCACCTTCGGCACCTTGCGTCGTCAACAGCGCCTGTTCTGAACCATGGACCAGGTGGGAAGGGACGCCCCCGTCCTTCCAGGTCGAGGCGCCGCGTCGACGGCGTTCGCGCAAGGGCTCGCCTTTTCCGCTAAGATAATTTTGTGGACTTGCACGCTAAACAGGCACGGTTGCGCTCAGGCCTGGACCGTCTGGGAAGAGTTCTGATCGCGTATTCCGGCGGCGTCGACTCCGCTTACCTCGCCTGGGAGGCTCATCTTGCCCTGGGCAGCAATATGCTCGCGGTGATTGCCGACTCTCCCTCTCTCGCCCGTTCCCAGCTACAAGACGCGGTTGATTTCGCCCACGAGCAGCAGATCCCTCTGCAGGTCATTTCGACGTCCGAGATGGAGCGCGAGGAGTACGTCCGCAATGATTCCGAACGATGTTTCTATTGCAAGGATGAATTGTTCACGCTGATGGAACGCTTCCGTGTGGACCGCGGTTTCGACGTCATTGGCTACGGCGTAAACGTTGATGACCAGGGTGACTTCCGGCCGGGCCAGGCAGCTGCGCGGCAGCACGGCGTCGCCGCGCCGCTGCTAGAAGCCGGGCTCAGTAAGCAGGAAATTCGGGATCTGGCCCGTGAGGCTGGCCTGCGAATCTGGGACAAGCCGGCATCCGCCTGCCTTTCCTCCCGTATCGAATATGGCCGGCCGGTTACGCGCGAAGCGCTGTCCTCCGTGGAGCAGGGCGAAGAGGCTCTTCGGGTTCTGGGATTTCGGCAGTTCCGCGTGCGCCATCATGGCCAGATCGTGCGCATCGAAATTTCGCCGGAGGAGATGGCGCGCGCGCTGACTCCAGAAATGAACCGCGAGTTCGTCCGCATTTTCAAAGCACTGGGATTTGCCTACGTCACGCTGGACCTGGAAGGCTTCCGCTCAGGATCGATGAATGCCGTGCTGCCGATATCCAAGCTGAATCAGCGGTCCTGATGGAAAACGCAAAGATCCTTCGACTCCGCGCCCGCGACCTGCACAGGTCACAAGGAATCGGACTTCCGCGGCGTTATGCGCGATTCGACTAGCGTGCGATAATGGGTCGTTTGCAGCTTCCTATGCACAATTCCATACTGCAACTGACCAAGCGCTTTTTTGCGCTTCTATTGTTTCTCTGTCTCGGCTGTGCGGCCCAGTCTACGCCTGCCGATGTGAATCGCCGTATTGAGCGTCAAGTGCGTGCCTACTACAACGTTCCCATGGACATCAAGCTGAGTGTAGGTCCACGCAAGCCAAGCGAGTTTCCCAATTACGATATCGTCGTGGTCACCTTCGACGCGGGGCAACACAAGCAGGACCGTGAATTCCTGCTTTCCAAGGATGGCCGGACACTGATACGGATGACGACATTCGATTTGAGCAAAGATCCGTACGCCAAGAATATGGAGAAGATTGACGTGTCGGGACGGCCGGTTCGCGGCAACAAGGCTGCGTCGGTCACCATCGTCAACTACGACGATTTTCAGTGCCCCTATTGCGCCCGCATGCACGAAACCCTGACCAATGACATCCTGAAGACCTATGGCGATCGCGTGAAGATTGTCTATAAGGATTTTCCGCTATCGGAAATCCACCAGTGGGCTGAGCATGCTGCCAATGACGCGAACTGTCTGGCGGCGCAGAGCAACGATGCCTATTGGGGCTTTGCCGACTTCGTGCACGCCAATCAAAAGACAATCACGGAACCTCGATCCCTTGAAGTGCAGCGTCAGCTTCTGGATCGAATTACGCTGGAACAGGGGAAGAAATTCAATCTGCAGTCTGCGCCTCTGGAGGCCTGCATCAAGGAACAATCGGGCAAGGCGCTGCGCGCTTCGGTATTGGAAGCTTCGTCGCTTGGCGTTGACGCTACCCCCACGCTATTTGTGAACGGCTTTAAGGTGGACGGCATACTGCCGTCGGCCGAGTTGCACGCCATTATTGATCAGGCGCTTCACGATGCCGGCCAGAACGTGGGGCTGGTTGGCGGAGCCGATCTGAATTCCAAATCCGCGGCGGCCGCGCACTGATGCAGCAGATCTCCAACTTGATCCGGGGCTCGCGTTCGTTACGAGATATCCGGGAGGAAAAATTGAACTTCACCAAACTCCGGCCTTCTCCGGCCGTTTTCGCGCCTGCAATCATGGCGCTCATCCTCTGCTGGACGATAGGGTGCAACCGCACCCAGGCCAGTGGAGACGTCATGGCGAAGGTCAATGGCCGCAAGATTCTGGGCTCGGAAGTTGAAAAATACTTTCGCAATCAGACGGCCGGTTCTCCCCAGCCGCCCGCCGGCGAACAGGCGAAAAGCCTGCGCCTCAGCATCCTCAAGGAACTTATCGATAACGAGATTCTCATGCAACGGGCGGAGAAACTGGGTCTCCTGGCCACCGATGAAGAAGTAGAAAGCAAACTGAACGAGATTAAGGCTCCCTATACCCCGGAAGACTTCAACAAACGCCTGCTGGAGCGAAAAATCACCCTGGATGATTTCAAACGCGATCTTCGCCGCAGCATCACTGTGGAGAAGGTCCTGAACAAGGAACTTACTTCCAAGATCAACGTGACTGATGCTGACGTACAAGCCTATTACAACGCCCACCGGTCTGAGTTCAACCTGATCGAGCCGCAGTACCACCTGGCGCAAATTTTTGTCAGTCCCCAACCTAATCCGCAGGTTCGCAACCTGAAAAACGACAAAGCGCAGAACGATCCAGACGCGCGAAAGAAGATTCAGGAGATTCTGAACCGGCTGGACAGCGGCGAGGATTTTGCCACCGTCGCCATGAATTACTCTGAGGATCCGGATTCGGCGGGTAACGGTGGGGACCTGGGTTTCACTCCGCAATCGGGGTTGCAGCGCACCGATGCTGGAACGCGCGACATTGTAGCCAAGCTCAAGCCAGGGCAGTACAGCGGCATCATCGCAGTGATCAATCCGCAAACCAAGCAACTGTTCGGCTACCGCATCGTCAAGCTAATTGCAAAAGAACCCGCGGGGCAACGTGAACTGTCCGATCCCAGGGTTCAGCAAGCGGTGCGCGATCAACTGCGCGAACGACGCGAACAGTTGCTCAAGGCGGCTTACTACGACGTCATCCGAGACCAGGCTAAAGTGGAGAATTACTTCGCTGAGCAGATTTTGAAGGAGACGGGAAGCAAGTAGCGGGCTCTTGCAGTCTCTGGAACGAATTGTGTCCTGCCTGACGGCACTTACGATCCCGTTTCACTTTTTCCCGGGCTGACGAGCACCAGAGCGCAAGCCAAAGCCGGGCGTGCTGGGGGCACCTGACCTCCCCGAGCCATGCTGTGCCGACCCTGCGGGGCTCTATCAGGAACCAAGAAGAACTCAGCCCTGGGCAGTGACCACGCGGACACGTCCCGAAGGCCGATCATTCTTGTGGAAAAATCTGTGGATTATAGTGATGGCCTGCCACGCAAGCGCGCGGAATTCGCATTAGTCCCAGTATTGGCCACTCAGTTGTAGTTCCTGCAACGTTAGCTGGGCAAAAGATTTACGTAGCGCATCTGACCGAGGCCGTCCTCCTTCCTTACAGTCCGGTTACAGCCCCAGTTTCAAAGGGATTTTCACATTTTCAGGGATTGGAGGGGGTTCCAGTTCCTGCTCCCAGTGCACATAAATCGGTGCTTTCAGGGAGGTCAGAAATTGGTCGGAAATTCAACAAATCAGGGGCGTGAAACACGTTCGCACGCCCCGGCAAGAAGATGTACGGGGAGTTCACTTGCTCTTGTTCACCGCCTTCTTGAGATCGACGCCTGGGGTGAATTTCGCAACCCGGCGTGATGCGATTTTGATGACCGAGCCGGTCTGCGGATTTCTCCCGCTGCGGGCCTTGCGCTGATAGGTAGAGAAGGTTCCGAATCCTGAGAGCGTTACTCGGTCACCCTTCTTAAGAGCCCCGGTCACGGAGTCGATGAACGTCTCTACCGTCGTGGCAGCCTGCGTCTTGCTGATCGTGGCAGCCGATGCGAGTCTTTCGACAAGATGCCCCTTGTTCATTTTCGCCTCCCGGAGAGGTGACGGATTCTGGCCGGGACATTTAGCTCCTGTCGACTTGGCTTGTCAAGTTATACGGCGGCCGAACAGGGGCAAACCCGCCGCCAGGCTGGGTTTTCTGACCACTGCGAGGGTTGCCAGCCTTGCGCCTCCGGCGATGGCAGGTTTTTTCTTTTACGTTTGTTGTCCGTTAGTCTTTCTGTTGCTTAGTGAACCTCGCGCCATTTGTGGTATTCGGTTTTTTTTATGCCGAGGCTAGAGTCTCCTGCAGCCATTTTTCCTCTGCTCTCCACAAAGAAATAGCGAAGTTCACAGTGGCAGTGACTTCTGAGATCACCTCGGGCTTGCGCACCCGCTCGAGATAGTGCAACTTGGAACCAGAGTGAGTGGGTGAAGGGCCCGTGGTCAAAATTGCTTCCGATGTGACGAGCTGTCTGCTATGCGGGGATACTGGCTGGAAGCCGCTGGGCAACGGCCGCGAACGGCGCGTCACCCGCTGTGATTGCCGTCTGCAGGCTCGCAGCGGCAGTCTGCTGGAAAGCGCACGCATACCCAAGCGCTATGAAAGTTGCGAGCTATCCAATTTCATCACCGAGTTTCCCGATCTTCCTGCTGGCGACCAGCATGACACCTCGCTGGTCAAGGCGCGCTTTCTCGCCGGCCGGTTCGTGGAGGAGTACACTCCCGGCTGCCGGGGACTGATTTTCCTGGGCGGCAACGGGACCGGCAAGACCCATCTCGCTGTGGGCATTGTTCATGAACTCATGCGTAGCAAAGGGGTGCCCTGCCTCTTCGTGGATTTCCGCGAACTGCTGCGCGAGATTCGCCATTCCTACGACCCTTCCACTCAAACCACGGAGTTCGATGTCCTGAGCCCGGTGTTTGAAATTCCGGTTCTGCTCCTGGACGACCTGGGGGCATTCACCACGACAGCGTGGGAACGCGATACTATCTCCTACATTTTCAACAAGCGCTATAGCGATGAGCGCACGACTATCGTGACTACCTATCTTTCGGACAAGCCAAGCCCCATCGGCGAAACCTCCGATTCGCCAACCCCCTTTTCCAGGAGCGGCCGTACGCTTGATGAAGCGCGGGCCGCGCTCCGCGAACGGACTCTGGGTGAACGCATCGGCGACCAGATGCGAGCCCGCTTGCATGAAATGTGCCGGAGGATCGAAATCCAGGCGGGAGACTATCGGGAAAGACCGCGGGGGCGCTGATCAGAAGGGCTTAGCTTTCATCGCCGCCGTGAACATCATCAATCAGTGAAGACCTTTACTGTTGCATCACGAGGCCGCCGCAGGCGGCCGAGGGATCTGCTTTTCGCGGATACAATGGTCAAGTGCTTCCGCATCGCCTCGAGTTCTGTGCTGATCACGACTCGGAATTTTTCGCTGCCATTCCGGCGAAGCCGGCGGTATTTTTGCTTCAGGGAGATACCGGCAGCCAGCCTTATGTGTCGAAAACCAGCAACCTGCGCCGACGCCTGACCCGGTTACTGAGCGAGCCGGAGCAGCACACCCGGCGTCTTAACCTGCGTAGCCAGGTGCGAACCGTCGAATACGGGCTCACAGGTTCTGACTTCGAATCCACTCTGCTGCTGTATCAGGTCCTGCGCGCCAGCTTCCCCAAGAATTATCTCGACCGTCTGAAGCTCCGGTTTGCTCCGTTGGTGCGGCTGCACCTCGACAATCCCTACCCTCGGGCTTCGGTCACCGTGCGTATCAGCCGATTGAAAGGGGACGCGGTGTACTACGGCCCGTTTCCCTCGCGGGTGGCGGCTGAGAAGTTTGCCAATGATTCGCTGGACTTCTTCAAGATGCGGCGCTGCGTTGATGATCTCAATCCCGATCCCGCCTTCCCCGGCTGTATTTACTCGGAAATGAAGATGTGCCTGGCACCCTGCTTCAAAGGCTGCAGGGACGAGGAATACGCCGCGGAGGTGGCTGAAGTGCGAGCCTACTTCGATAGCAGAGGCCAGTCTTTGCTGCGGCAGCTGGGCGCCGCGCGCGACCGCGCCTCAGCCGAGCTGGACTTTGAGAACGCGGCCGCCATTCACGCCCGCATGGAAAAGCTCACTCCTGTGCTGGGGCAACTGCCGGAAATTGTCCACCGCATCGATCAACTGTCGGCGTTGATGATCCAGCCCTCGGCGGAGCCAGAGTCGGTCACCCTGTTTCGCATCGATGCCGGCAGATTTTCCGCGCCCATTCCATTCGGCCTGAGACAGGAGAGCGGGCAACCACATTCTATGGAAGGACGCCTTCAGCAGATCCTCAGCGGGGTATCCTCGCCTCCAGCGGCCACCGCGCTAGAGATCATGGAACAGCTGGCGATTCTCCGACGTTGGTACTACCGTACAAACAAGACCGGAGAGATCTTTTTCGCCGACGATCGTGGGGAGTTTCCCTGGCGCCGAATCGTGCGCGCTGTGTCACGAGTATTTCGTGGGGAGAAGCCCGCACCTGACCTGAGTGAATCCGCACGAGATTACTGGATCAATCGAGGGCGCGAGGCTGATCGAGCAGAGCCATAAGAAACCCCACAACAGGCTGGCGGCGGCAGCGAAATTATTGCCTTCCGGATTTCACCAACTTGCGCACCCGATCCGGACCTTTCAGGCCGAGCACTCGATATTGCTTACCTGAGAGCTTGTGATAATTCACAAAGAATTCTTCCAGTTCCTCCGTAAATTTCTTGCCTAAATCCTCGACCGTTCTTATGTCCGCCCAACTGTGGGCATCCTTTTGTACGGCCACAATGCGATCATTACGTTCTTTGTTCTTCTTATCCCCTTCTTCGCCTTCGATCACCCCAATGGGCCGGCACATAAGTACACATCCGGGAAACGCAGGCTCATCCATCAGCACCAGAACATCTATCGGATCGCCATCATCGGCTTCCGTGGATGGCACAAATCCGAAATCGTAAGGAAATTCCATTCCCGCGGGCAAAACCTTCTTGAGTTCGAAGACCTCCATCTTGGGATTGAACGCGAACTTGTTGCGGCTTCCCTTCGGCGTTTCGATCACCACCCGGAGCAAGCCCTTATTGCCCGAATCAAAGGGTTTGAGGCGGGTGGTCTGCGAGTCCATTTTTCTTTGCCATTTCAGCGCCCTATCTGCTTCAACGTGGATGCAGCCATCCAGAGAAGGGTTTGTTGTGGCAATCACGGGATGGCGTTCCTCGAAAGGACCTTCCGCGGCCGAGGGCTTTAGGGGTAAATGCGGAGGCTCCCGGTTTAGTGGGGATATCCCCGGAACAGAACTAGCGCCTGCGTTTACGAAATACCACCTTCAGCCCTTCTCTCCAGCGTTCATCAATCGCAACCAACTCCCAGCTGATTTCCGGGGACACGTACCGCAGCAGGATGTCGGTTGCCGGGTGGATGCGCAGGGCGGGTGCAATCAGCAGGAGCAGGGGTGATTCCCGCTGTAATTCGATCCCGGGAAAGTATCCGAATTTCTGAAACTCGTCTCGTTCCTGATGCCAGCACACGCGGGCCCAGTAATCGAGCCCCTGGAGCGGCAGGTGTATATCCTCATCGGCTTTCAATTCCAACACGGCCAGACGGTGCTCTCGTGTAACCGTAAGAACATCGATCATGGCCCGATCCGCGGCCGAGAATGCCGGCACCTGGGAATAGACAAATTGACGGTCCAGCCGGTGGTCGACGGCCCGAACATCGCACACCACCAGGGACTCCAGCCAGCGCTCTGGAGCCAGTCGCCAAAGTACTTCATCACCGGGCGGCCGTTTCGGTTGACGGGCATCCACCAGGCGCTGGACGATTTCCGCAAACAATGGCTCGGTCTGATCGCTCAGAACCGTCTCTGAGGGGCCGAGGCCGAACACGATCTCCTGACCGTGGCGCAAGGATGCCGGTTCCGCCGACAGGCGGGCTCGCGCAAATTCAAGCCCGTGCATGCGAAAAGAAATTTCCGCAGCGGAAAATACGCTGTTGTGAAATTCTTTGATGAATTTTCGAATCCTGGCAATCGAAGGCTCGAATCGCCTCTGGGCCTCCTCCAAATTGGGACAAAAGATCAGGCGGGTGGCGATGTTGCCGCGATCGCTGGCATCCTGCTGCTCCAACTCCAGGGTGCGCTCATCCAGCTCAAGAACCGTAAAGGCCGCTGCCTCGCGGTTGAGACAAGCCACTCTTTCCCTCACAATCGCCGACTTGCCCTGAGGCACCACTAACCGTAGCCCGGCGACGAGCAGACGGCCCGCCTCCCGTTCGCGCAGGTGATCCAGCCATAGAATGCCGAAGGTGAGGGAAGCGTCGATCGACGCCTGCATCTCTTCAGAGTTCACCCCCAGGACCGCAAAGGCGGTATTCCCTTTGCGCATCCAACCGCGGGCGTAGATAGGACTGAAAGAGCGCTCCAGGTCGATGGTCGAACTCAGCGCCTCCATCATGAAGTCGGGAGATCGATGCTCGAAAGCCCGCCGCAGGCGATGAAGGTAGCTGGATCGTTGCGCCCGTTTGGCCGAGGGAGTCCGCTGATCGCGCTCCCGGCAGATCTCGAGCTGGGTTGGCCTGGATTTTCCGAAGCGCTGTACCGAAAGCGCAAGAATATCTTTGCGGACCTCCGCATCGAGAACGCGGCGCACGGCATTGCGTTCCGGAGACCAGAAATGCAGCACGCACTTATCGTGCTCGGTGGCGAGCGAGTACCTGGCTTCGCTCAAGTCGAAGATCACCGAACCTTCTTCCACCACAACTGCACCGCGCGATGCGGCAACGAATTCCTGGATGGTTCGGGCTAGCGATTCCGCGGCGATGGCCGGCATTGACTCTCCGCAGTGAAGACCCGCAGCAAGCGGGTTCCGGCGTCGAGTGTGCGGTAATTTGCTTCTCGACCGCTGTGATCTACCACACGCGGCAGGCGTTTTGGCGGACCATAGGTTGTCCCACTTTGCAGCCGAATGCCTTTTGGAATTCCGGCATATTCGAGATCACGCCGTTCACGCGGTACTGGCCCGGCGAATGGGGATCGGTGTAGACACGCACGCGGGCCGCTTCGGGCGTGATGTTCTGGCACCAGATCCGAGCGTACCCCAGGAAGAATCGTTGCTGCGGCGTGAATCCGTCCATCTTTGGCACATCTTTGTCTTTGAGCTGATCTTCGAGTGCGAGATAAGCAATACGAAGCCCGCCGTTATCGGCGGTGTTCTCGCCCAGGGTGAGTTTGCCCCGCAGGTGCAGATCGCCGACCGTAAATCCTTCATATTCTTTTACGATACAGTCAGTGCGGTTCTCGAACTCCTTGCGATCCTCGGGCGTCCACCAGGATTTGAAATTACCCTGCGCATCGAATTGACTCCCCTGGTCGTCGAAACCATGGGTCAACTCGTGACCGATTACCGCCCCAATGCCGCCGTAGTTCATCGCGTCATCGAGTTTCGCATCGTAGAAGGGGGGTTGCAGGATCCCGGCGGGAAAGGTGATGTCGTTGAACGCCGACCGATAGTATGCGTTCACCGTCGGTGGCGACATGTTCCAGTCCGTGCGGTCAACCGCTCTGCCGATCTTGTCCAGTTGCCGGTTAAACTCGAAGTGATTGGCGCGTAATGTGTCTTCCGCAAACTCACCGCGGACAATCTTCAGGTTGCTGTAGTCGCGCCATTTGTCCGGATATCCGATGTTGTTGCGAATTGCATCCAGCTTGATCTGCGCTTGCTTCTTCGTGGTATCGCTCATCCAGGACAGGCTCTTAATATCCCCAGCCAGCGCGGTCTCAATCATCTGGACCATCTGCAGCGTGCGCTCTTTGTTTTGCGGGCCGAAATACTCATCTACGTAAGGGCGGCCGAGCAGCTGACCAACCTGGCGGTCGGTGCGCTCCACGCATTGTTTCCATCGCAGCTGCATTTCTTTCTGTCCCTGGAGATACTGGCGTTCAAAGCGAAAATCCTCTTCCACAAAGCGCTTGGACAGCAGCGGTGCGGCTGTTCGTGCCACATGCCAGCGAAGGTAGGCTTTCCACTGCTCGAGCGGGACGGAGTCGATGAGGGGACTTATGGTTCGGAAAAAATCCGGATTAACGACATTGAGAGAGGAAAACTCCGGGGCAGCGGTGTCCTGAAAGTAAGTGAGCAACTCAAAATTGGGCGCTGCCGAGCTGATCTCCTCCACTTTCATCCAGTGATCGCGCTTTTCCGGGTCGCGCCGCTCAGCACGGTCCATGGAAGCGTTGGCCAGGCTGGTTTCAATTTCCATCACCGTCTTGGAATTGGCCGAAGCAGCTTGCGGTGTCTCTCCGAGGAGCTCAAACATCTTTTGCATGTGCTCCAGGTAGCGTTGTCTGGTTTCGACGGACTTGGCGTCGTTATTTCGGTAGTAGTCGCGGTCGGGAAGCCCCAGACCACCCTGATCGAGGTTGGCAACGCTGCGGGTAGCATCGTGCAAATCAGGTGCCTGAGCGAAAACGAACAGGGCTGCGACACCATTGGTGTGGAGCAGCGCCACCGTGCGCAGCAGATCTTTTTTGTTGCTGATCTTGTCCACCGCCTTCAGCAGAGGCTCGATCGGCTTGGTGCCCTGGCTTTCGATACGAGCTTCATCCATGCAGGAGGCGTAGTAGTCGCCCAGCTTCTGCGTGGTCTCGCTGCGTGCAGGGTCGGGAGCCGAGGCCTGCTCCAGAATTCCCCGCAGCGCTTTGAAGTTGTTCTCCTGCAGTTCATTAAACCGGCCCCATCGCGACTGATCGGGAGGAATGGGATTGCGTGACATCCAACCGCCGCAGGCGTACCGGTAAAAATCCACGCAGGGATCGACGCTCGGATCCATGTCGCTGAGTTCAAGCGCGCGAGGCGTGCCGGCCGGGGCGAGGTTGCCGGCGGCTTGCGACCAAACCAGATTGCTCAGATTGCAGACCAGAATCAGCCATCCCAACCCCTGCCAGCGCATAACCCTCCTTTTCGTTCAACAAATTCGTTCAACAAAAGCTCATAGTCTAAACCAAGGAGAGAGCGTTGACGCATAGGTGCACTTCAGCCGCCGCTTGGGATCGTGACCAGTAGTGGGTCAGCAGGGATAGACGGGCCCGCTCACAAACATTCGCGAGAAGGGAGTCTTGGCGCAGCCGGCTTTGACAGGTTTCTAAAAGACTTTGAAGTGAATGGTCAGGTACTTCTTGGGGTTTTCACGGATGGCCTGCACCAGGCCCCTTGTCTCGATCAGCATTTGATCGGCATTTACGAACAGCGAGGGATCTCTCAGCAGCTTGCCGGCGGTTCCTTCTCCTGCTTCCAGGCGGTCCATGATGGTAGATAGCTTGGTGACGGTATTATCCAGCTTGTTGGCAAAAGCCTGGTCACGGGTAAATTTGCCGAGAGCACCTTTGCCTTCGTTCACGTCCGCCATTACTTTGTTGACCTTGTCGATAGTCGAGTTGGCATTGTTGTAGAGACTGGGATCCTTCAGCAGCTTGCCTACCGTGCCCTGGCCCTGATTGACCTCATCGATGATCTGGTTAAGGTGATCCACAGCCAGGTTGGCCTTGTCGTAGAGCTCATCTGTGGCAATCAACTTTCCGATGCTTCCCTTGCCGGAGCTGATTTCGGTGACCATGCTCTGCACTTGCGTCAGAGCGGTATTCAGGCGATTGTAGAGTTCCTGATCGTAAATCAGCTTGCCGATAGAGCCCTGGCCGCTCTCGATGAAACCTACGATGCGGTCAATGCGGCGAACCAGTACATCGATGTTCTGCAGACTGGTCTGACTGGCGCGGATCATATCCTGCAGGTCAGGATGATCGCGGATGGGCAGCACGTCGCCGTCGTGCACTTGGCGTCCTTTTGCCTGTGTGCTGTCGATATCCACGAAAGATTCGCCTAATACCCCGACCGTGCTCATGGAAGCCAGGGAGTCAATGTGCAAGTCCGGCTGAAATCCTTTGTTGATCTTCATCACCACTTCCACGGGAGTCAAACCGTGGCTGGGAACCACCTGGATCGCCTTCACATTGCCAATGTCGACTCCTTGCAGACGGACCGGGGCGCCTATGCGTAGCCCCCCAGCATTGTCGAAGTAGGATTTAAGTATGATTTTGCGCGCGAGAAATCCACCCGTTCCGCTCATCAGGAAGATGAGCACAGCGAGGGTGACAGCCGCAAACAAAACTGTCACACCCACCCGCAGTTGCGCCCACTTGACCTGACGTTGACTCGGCAAATCTCCCCCGCCCCAGGCGTGAAGTCAACAGAATAGCAGTTAAACAAGAAGTGGCATGATAACAAAAGCGCCAGCAAGAGTCAGCAAAGGGCAGATTTTGCTATGTGCAGTGAAAGGCACGAGTAGATGCCGGGGTTGGCAGAAGCAGGCGGGCTAAGCGCCAGATGGCTGAAATCGGCGACAGAGGCTGGCAGCGATCAAGTACGCCATCGCCCCACATAACAGTGTGACGCCGAATCCGAATTCGATGGCTACAGCCATAGCCAATACGGAACCCAAAACGCTGGAGGCGGCGTTCATCGCCCAGGCCCATTCGACGATGCTCGGCGACCCTGGTCCCTTCTCAAGCATCCGCAGTCCCGTGGGGAATGGCATCCCCATAGCGAACCCGAGAGGTACCAGCAGGACGGCGCTTATCAATAGCTTCGACAGAAAAGGCAATCCAACCATGGTTCGCAGCACGATCGGCAGCAGCCATAAATACAGCATCAGGACTATGGCCACGAGGACCAGTGCAACCCACACCCGCTTTGGATCGGCCAGCCACTGCCTGGAAAACACACTGCCTGCGCCGCTAGACAGCAGCATAAGGAAAACCACCACGGTCATGGCGTATATGGGATGCCCGAGAAACAGGACCAGGCGCTGGATCATGGTCACCTCCACCACGATGTAGCCGAGCCCGATGGCGACGAAATACATCAGAGCAAGAGCGCGCCGCGGTTGCGGTTTCTCGCCGTTCTCGAGCCTTAGCATCAGTGGCAGGAGCAGAAAGGCTGCGACTGCCAGCATGGAGATCAGGAGCAGCATCAGCAGCACAACCGCGCCCATATTCACCTTCCAGTCGATGGCGGTCTGGGTTCCGGACTGAACCAGGAGTTGAGTCGGCTTCAGGGTAAAGAAAAAAAAGGGAGCACCGTCGTAGACCGGCGCGACGTTGTAGGGATAAGCCTGGGCGAACTCGGCGGGCTTCCCGCTAAGGATCAGATCACGAAATGCGCCAGGGCCAAAGCGCGAATCGAGAGTGGCTGGTCCTGACCCGTCGATATTGGAGGGCAGATACAAGGGCACAAGATTTGCATGATCCGCCACATGCTTCCGCACTGCCGTTTCTTCTTCTGAGGTGAAGGGCGTCTTTTTGGCCAGAACGGTTACGGGTCGGCCATCTTCGTTCAACTCCCCGTCGGAGATCACGATGAAGTTGCGCCGCAAATCGGTTCCACCCAGAGCTTCGATCGCCTGCGAGACTACGCGCAACGCCTCACGCGGGTGGTGGAATTCCCAGCGCGTAATCGCGAGAAAACCGTCAGGTCGCAAATGATCGAAGTACTCACGAAAAGCTTCGACGGTGTAGAGGTTGTTTTCGCTGAGGGCGAAAGCGCCGGCAGCGGTGGAGGCCCAAGTGTCAACCAGGGTCATCTGCAGCACATCGAATCTGTCGCGACTGTTGCGCAGCCATGAACGTCCGTCGTTCACCTCGATTCGCACTTCCGGCTGCCGGTAAAGCTGATACGACCATTCAGCATAGCGCCCACGCATGACATCGTTGGCGATGATGGGGTTGATCTCGATTCCGGTCACGCTGGGGCTGCCGTTTGCCAAGGCGCGCAGCACGTCCACCCCTCCTCCCGGGCCGATAATTGCAAGCTTGCCGTTGGGACGGAGAATGTTGGCTATAGAGGGCGCAGCCGACATCAGATTGCGCTGGTAGTCGCTGCCCTGCCATTTCTGCTTCGGATCCCGCGCCATGATGTAGGTAGAGGCGTCGGCATCGATCACGATCACCTTGGCATCAGCCTGCCTGTCCACTTCCACGCGCGAAATTGCGTTCCATTTGGCGAATTCCACCCATGGCCGATCGCGGCGCATGCCTTTGGCGTACACAATGTCAATCAGCCTGCCCGAATAATTGAGAACGATGAGGCAGGCAAAGACGACCGTCAATCCGATGCCGACGCTCTTGTAGCGCGGTTCGAGAGCTAACACCCAGGCTGCTGCCGCCATCGTCCCCCCGGCGAACAACACCGTGTTCGGGCCACCGACGAGGTTAAGTAAGCCAACAACCCCCAAGCAGGCCAGCGCGCCGCCCACCAGATCGGCGGCGTAGAGCTGCGCGACATGGTGGGTTCGCCTGGCAAAAAGTACGGAGAAAAACAGCCCGGTGAAAAAGAACGGCAGTGCGGAGATCAAGTAGATCGTGGAGAGGCGCAGAAAATTTCCCCAACTGAGGTTCAGGAACACCGGCACGTGCAGATCGATCTCGAGCACAAGGAGCATCAATCCGGCGTTAATGGCGCAAGCGATACATCCGATGGCTTCGATCGGCCAGCGCATGAGTCGTGCCTTGGCCAAATAGGCAAATACTCCTCCTGCACCCAGTCCCAGCAGGGCAACAGAGATCGCCAGGAAGGCGAAGTGATAGAAGAGGATTACGGAAAACAGGCGAGTGAGGGCGAGTTCCAGCAGCATGCTGGCAAAACTGGTCAGAATGACGCCGATCAGGAGCCTTGTGCCGCTTATCTCTTCCGCTGACTCGCGGGCAATTCCTGGCGCCAGGAGTGTCTCTGACATGCGCTCTCTTCAAAATCTCCCTGGGATTCAGTTTTCGAGAATTACTTGCGCCACCGCATGCTCCTCGGTGTGAGACATCGATAGCGAGACCCGCTTTACTCCCAGCTTGGATGCAAATTCTGCGGCCATGCCCGCAAAAACGATGGAAGGCCGGCCACCGGGTTCGCGACACACCTCCACATCGGTCCAGGCCACGCCCCGCTTCCAACCTGTGCCGATGGCTTTCAGGGCTGCCTCTTTCGCGGCAAAACGCGCTGCATATCGTTCCATGCGGTTGGCCTTGGAGTCGCAATAGCGAATTTCCGCGGCAGTGAAAACGCGCCTCAGGAAACGCTCCCCAAAGCGCTCAATGGCTGCAGCCATGCGCGGAACTTCGACGATATCAATGCCGGTGCCCACAATCATAAGCTGGGGTTAGCGGACCCCGCCGCGGGACAAAACGCATTAAGGTAACACAGGGAATGTACGCATCGCGGGTGGGGAGTGGAAGGAGTGCAAAAAAGAATGTCGCGCGTCTGGAAGCAGCCTCAGCTTCCAGCATTCGCGCCTGCTCTTCGGCGCGCAGGTGCATGTCCCGCGATTCGAAAGCCACACCGTTGGGCTCTTATCTCAGGCCGCCGAGGCGGCAAGATATTTCTCTTGCAGAATTTTGCGGTGGTGCAGTTCGTGACCGGCAAGAATGTAGGCGATGGCGCGTACGCTCACCTCGTTCTTGTTGGCCACACCTCTCCGCGTCCAGGCCTGGGGATCCAGGTTACGGAACAGGTCCAGGGTGGAGTGACGGATATGTTCGAATTCAGATACCAGGTCAGCAAGACGGCACTGTTGGAAGGGACCGTAGAGCACGTAATCGTCCTGCTCGAATCCTTCGATGGGAGTGGAATCGTTGCGCGAGATGCGCAGCGCGCGGTACGCGAAAACACGTTCTGTATCCGCTAGATGTCCTATCACCTGCTTGATACTCCATTTGTCAGGGGCATAGCGGTATCCTCCCCGATCCTCTCCGACATTGCGCAGCAATTTCACAGTTTCCGGCAGCTGTCGCTCCAGCGTCAGCAGTATGTCTTGCTGCGGAACCAGCGAAATGTAGCGGCTGTAGTATTCGTTATATTCATTGGCTTGAGGGCGGTCGATCGCGGCCTGGCTCACCGAAGTTCTCCTGCGGACAGAAAGTTGAAAAAGCAATTGTAAATCCCTGCGCCGATTCAGATGCGTATGGTGATCATTACCTGCTTATGTCCCAGCAAACGGCTGAAGACATCTCCAATACGCTTCCAAAAATACTTGTGATTCAACAGCTGCTGACCCTTTTCGGCTTCGTTGCCCTCCACCAATTTTGCCTGGGCATCTACCCAGGAGCCCTTTGGCCGGCCACGCATGTCACAGGGCACAATCTTGACGTGAGGATTGTTGCGGATGCGCTTGACTTTCCACGCATCGTCGGTTGTGTACACATAGAACGTACCTGATGGATCTGTGGCAAACCAAACCGGGGTGCGCACCCCCGTACCGTTTTTGCGATAGCTTTCCAGGGAAAGGTACTTTTGATTACCAAACTGACCGATGGCCGCGTTATCCATGACTCTCTCGTCCCATTGCTAATACCGCCGCTCCGGCTTGGGCACCAGGGAGCGCAGGATCAGGTTAATCACACTCAACACAATGGCGCCAAGAAATGCCGCCAGGAAGGTGTTGATGTGAAACCCGGGCACGAGCGCAGAGGCTAGTTTCAGCATCAGCGCATTGATGACAATCCAGAAGATTCCCAGCGTGAGGACGGTTAGCGGAAATGTCACCACCTTCAAAACCAGTCCCAAGGTGGCATTGATCAGGCCAATCACAACCGCTGCCAGCAGCGCGGCACCAATGCCACTGATCTGAAATCCGGGCACGATGTAGGCCACCAGCAGCAGGCTGATTGCGCTCAGTAGCCAGTTGATCAGGAGTCGCATCTTAACCTCCCCGTTCACATAGATGTGAAAAAGGCCGCCTGGTTGCGGCGGCCCTGAGCCCTGGCAAAACTTTACTCTTGGCTAACGCTTCACGTCGATCTTCAAATTCAGCACTACGGTCTTGCGCGTGTCAAAAGAGCTCACCGTCTTGATTTCGCTCTTACTGCCGTGGTGTTCAGCGTAAACCTGGTAGTCGATATTGAGAGAAAGAGCCGTAAAGCGGTAGTTACCATCTTTATCGGCGATGAAGGTTCGCACTCCCAGGGTCTTGGTATTCTTCAGGTAAACCACAGCATCCGGAATGCCGGCGTCAGCGGCGTCCAGCACCTGCCCTTGCAGAGTGCGCGTGGTTGACAGTTTGTCCTCGGGCTTATCTTTGGCAACCGTCGCGAAAGCCCATACGCAAGCCGCGACAGCCGTCAGCAAGATCGCTGTACCTAGTACGTTTCTCTTCATGGCGACCCCGTCATTACGACTGTCAGCGCGCCCGCTGTTTGCGAGTACTGCTTGCGGGTAGTGTATCTGAAATCTGTCACTTTAGATGCAGGCTGATGTCCACTCGCTCATTACTCTCGATGTGTACTTTGGTCTCCGGTCTGGGTTCGCCCTTTGGAAGCTTTATGTCCGCCCAGACTATGTAATCGGCCTGTCCTGTGGGGAGTCGCTGGGCAAACTCGCCCATCGAGTTTGATATCAGCTCCCATTTCGCCTTCTTCTGATCAGCCCGCCGAATCTTCACCGGAACACCCGGAACCAGGTGACCGCTGGAATCAAATACGGTTCCAATAATGAGTGCGTAATCCTTGCGTGGATCTTTCTTGCTATCGGCCAAGAGTGGTGCCGGGGTCAGAAGCGAGCCTGATCCAGCCAACAGAAGCGCACACACTAACACACTGCCAATCGAATTTAAGTGTTGGCGCAGACCGAGGCAGGCGGATAAGAGAGAGGTGGCCATGGGATTAGGAGTAGTCTCCGTCTTCGCTCTCTTCTTCGTCTTCTTCCTCCTCTTCTTCCTCTTCGATCTTGCTCAATTCCAATGGCTCGACGGTAATCACCTCGAAATCGGTTCCACACTCAGGGCAGGAGACGACTTCACCCTCTTCGACCTCGTCTTCTGCCAGATCGATATCGCTCTCACACTCGGGACAAACGACCATGATTGCGGCCTCCTATCGCGGTGGTCCTGACATTAACTGCCGGGTTGCCGCTGATATATTTAGAGTCTCTGGCGCACAGCGTCAAAGAAAATCTTATACTCGGCCAGCAATGTCCAAGACAAGATCGCGAATCCGAATCTATGTGACCAGTTTCTTATTGATGTTGACCCCATCCCTGATGGTTGCACAAACTGCAAGGCCCTCCCATGGTCCGGAAGAGGCGCCGGCGCGGACTCATGATCCACTGTTTTTGCCCCAGAGCCCACGTCCATCGCCATCGCGTCCCAAGGTGTTGCCGGACCCGGCGATCGCGGCCGCGCTGCGAGAGGTTTCTGCCGCCCGTATCCGAGCCAGTATCGAGAGACTGGTGAGCTTCGGCACGCGTCTCACCATCTCGTCCTCGGATCCGCAAGCAGTGGCTTCCGGCCGTGGCATCGGCGCCGCCCGCGAATGGATCAAAGCGGAATTTGAGCGCTATTCGCAGGATTGCGGTGGCTGCCTTGAGGTAAAGACCGACACCTTCATGCAGGAGCCTGCGCGCCGCGTCCCAAAACCTACGGAAATCGTGAATGTGTACGCCGTCTTGCGGGGAACCGATCCCGTGGCCGCCAAACGTATTTTCCTGGTGACGGGTCATTACGATTCCCGCCCCTCCAATGATCAGGACACCACTGCCTTAGCTCCTGGCGCGAATGATGACGGCAGCGGCACCGCTGTCTCGCTAGAGTGCGCGCGGGTGCTCAGCAAGCATCGCTTTCCGGCTACGATCATTTTTCTCACCGTGGCCGGCGAGGAGCAGGGACTCTACGGCAGCCGCCACTTCGCCAAAATGGCCCGCGAGCAAGGCTGGAACCTGGAAGCGGTGCTGAACAACGATATCGTCGGAGGAGACCGCAGTAGCGGTCAGGACGCAAGCGTCGTCAGGGTCTTTTCGGAAGGAATTCCCGCCAATGCTACGGAAACTGAGGTCAAGACCATTCGTGGCCTTGGAGGCGAAAGCGATTCGCCCTCCCGGGAACTGGCGCGCTATATCCGCGAAACCGGACGTACCTATCTGCCCGCTACATTTAGTGCAAAGCTGATCTTTCGGCCGGACCGCTATCTGCGCGGAGGCGACCACACCTCCTTCAATGAGGAGGGTTTTGCTGCCGTTCGCATGACCGAATATCGCGAGAACTTCAATCACCAGCATCAGGACGTTCGCACCGAAAACGGCATCGAATATGGCGACTTGCCGAAGTTCGTGGACTACGAATACGTCGCTAACGTGGCTCGACTCAACGCGGCTACGCTGGCATCTTTGGCCTCGGCGCCTCCACTCCCCTCGAACCTTCGCCTGGAAACGCGTAAACTGGAGAATGATTCCACGCTGATCTGGGATCCGCTGCCCGAGGGTTCGGCTGTAGTCTATGAAGTCCTGTGGCGGCCCACGACGGCTGCAGAGTGGGAGAATGTTCAGGCGGCCGGGAAGGGACCGCAAGCGACGATCGATCGCTCGAAGGACAACGTGGTGTTCGCCGTCCGGGCGGTCGACGGAAAGGGACATCGCAGCCTGCCGGCGCTGCCGAAACCAGAACGCTAAACAGGAACTGAGTACGAACCTATGAATCGACGCATGTTTACTGGCCGGGAGATGACACTCAGTCTTCCGCCCTTTACCCGCGCAGTGGTGTGGCTGCTGGGCATCAATACGGGAATATTTCTGTTGCTGGCGTTGCTGTCGCGAGTGATTCCGGATACGGTGATCGAAGTGATCCGCTGGTTCGGGCTGTCGCCGGCCTCGGTGGTCCACGGCCTTGTCTGGCAGGTAGTAACTTACTCCTTCCTCCACCTTGCCTTCATGCACTGGTTCGGAAATATGTTGGGCCTCTGGATGTTCGGTTCGTCGTTCGAAAGCTCCTGGGGAACGCGGCGGTTTCTGGAGTTGTATTTCGCGGGAGTGCTTGGGGGGGCTCTGTTCAGCATAGCGCTGGCGTACACAGGAGTGCTGGGCTCACCGCAATCGGTCACGATTGGGGCTTCAGGCGGCGTTTATGCAATCTTGATGGCCTTCGGCATCGTCTTTGCCGAGAACGAGATCATGCTGATCCCGTTCCCTTTTCGTATTAAGGCAAAATACTTCGTCGCTATTTTGATTGTGATCACCGTATTCTTCTCGCTTGATGAGCGCGGCGGTACCAACTACCTTGCCCATCTCGGAGGACTGCTCTTTGGGTATCTTTACGTGAAATTTGGCCGCCGCGGCGTGACTCGGGGAGTCGGCGAGAGCTATTTCAATCTTCGAAATTCTTATTACCGCTGGAAGCGGCGGCGTGCCGCACGGAAATTTGAGGTCTACATGCGGAAACACGATCGCACGGTCAGCTTCGACGATCAGGGACACTACCTGGAACCGGAAGATCCGAAAAAGAAAGGCAATGGTGAGAGCCAGCCACCCTGGGTGAACTAGAAAGATCAGCCACTGATTTCACAGATAATCGTCGAAGATGAATCTTTACTCGCCCCGCCCCACCGCCACCATCTCGTACACTTTTTCCACCACGCACAGATTTCCCAGCTGGCTCCAGCACTTGTGAACATCGGGATCTTCCTGTGCCTCGCGGCGGCTGCTTTCTGAGCTCCAGTAGCGCAGATTGAAGTAGCAGCCCGGCTCAGTAGTGTCCTGGTACAGGAGATCACGGCTATAGCCCTTACGCTTCATCACCTGGTAGAGCTCATGCAGAACCTGGAGGGTCTGCTGCTCCATTCCCTCGTTGGGTCGCACGATGGCAATGGCCAGGATCTCGTGTTCCATCTAATCTCCCAGGAACCTACTTACGGCGTCCGTTTCGCGACGCTGCGACTCGAGATTTGCGGCGAACGTCTGAGCCGACTTGCGCAGCAGGACGATCACTTCCCACCACATGCAAGCGCATCAAGTTGGTGGAACCCGAAGCGCCGATCTTTCCGGAGATCACCCCCACGATGTCGCCGGACTTGACGACGCCCAGTTCACACAATCGTGCTTCCCCGGCGCGCACCATGGCCTCGGCGGAAGGCTCGTAGTCAATGGTGAAAGGATGGACTCCCCACAGCAAGTTGAGCCGGTTGGCTACGTGTTCATCATGGGCGAAAGCAAACACCGGGCAGACCGGGCGATACTTGGATACGAGACGAGCGGTTGTCCCAGTCTGGGTGAAGACGGCAATCGCTTTCATGTCCAGAACTTGTGCGGCATGCGCCACCGATTCGCAAATGGTTTCCGAGATCGAGAGGGAATGTTCAGCGCGCCGGCGATAAGGCCAGGCGTCTTCCATATGCGCTTCTGCCTCGACCACGATTCTCGCCATCATGTTGACCGCCTCGCGGGGATAGCGGCCGGTGGCGGTCTCCCCTGACAGCATGACCGCGTCGCTGCCGTCGAAGATCGCGTTGGCCACGTCGCTGGCCTCGGCGCGCGTAGGGCGAGGATTCTCGATCATAGACTCCAGCATTTGCGTAGCCGTGATCACCGGCTTCCGCCATGCCGCCGCCCGACGAATCACATGTTTCTGGATGACCGGTACCTGCTCCGGCGCGACTTCTACCCCGAGATCCCCTCGCGCCACCATCACGCCCTCGGCCGCCTCCAGAATGGCCTCCAAATTGTCGATTGCCTGCGGCTTTTCCAGCTTGGCGATGAGCGGCACCGAACCACCTTGCTGGCGAATGATGTCCTTGGCTTGCTGCACATCTTTCGCAGTGCGCACAAAGGAGAGCGCTACCACATCTACCCCGTGCTGTAATCCAAAATGCAGGTCCCTACGATCCTTTTCGGTGAGCGACGGCAGGCTGACGTGCGTTCCCGGAAGATTGATGCCCTTATGCTCTCCGAGTAACCCCCCGTTGACCACTGAGCAGAGCACGTCTTCTGCCTGTTTGGAGCGCACCCGCAATTCAATAAGGCCGTCGGACAGCAGGATGCGCGAGCCCACTTTAACCTCGCGAGCAATGGGAAACTCGGTGGAAATCAGAGTCGCGGTCCCCGGTACCTTCCGCGAGGTGATGGTCACCAGCGAACCTGCCTTGAGCAGGACCGGAGTGTGGCCGGCCAGTTCATTGGTTCGTAATTTTGGTCCTTGCAGATCCTGCAAAATGCAGATGCTTCGGCCCTCGCTGGCGGCCACTTTGCGAAGAAGCCCAATCAGCCGCTTATGATCTTCATGGGTTCCGTGGGAGAAATTGAGCCGTGCGACATCCATCCCTGCGCGCACCAGGTCGCGCACAACCGGCTCAGAATTGCTTGCCGGACCAAGCGTGCAAACGATCCTGGCGCGTCGTGCAGCGAGGGGCGGCAGTTCTCGCAGATCGCTGCGGCGCTTCGCAACGGATTTCAGCTCGAGTGCCGGCATGCAGTGTGGTGTTGAGCGATTCTAACAAATGAAGGGGATTGGACAGGCGAGATCGCCTGTCCTAGACAAACTGGCTACGGCCCTAGCGTCCCCACGGGCTGATTGGCTGCGGGAACCTGCTTGCCGGTGCCAATTCCCGCTCTCGGAAAGAGAAGAGCATTGAATTCGGCCCCGACGAGAACAATCACTGAGATGATATACATCCACACCAGCAGCACGATTGCGGTTGCCAGAGATCCGTAAAAGAGGCTGTACTGGGCGAAATGCCTTACGTAGGCCCCGAACACGGCAGTAGCGGGAAACCACAACGCAGTCGCAAGGGCTGAACCGGGCAGAACGCTATGCCAGCGCTGCGTACGCGGAACGGCATGGTGGTAGATCAACGACATCACAGCCACGCCGGTCAGACCGGCGATCAGCCAGCGGATCACTGTCCAGAGGATCAGGATATAAGGCTCGATCTCGTGTCCCAACTCCTGGGTAATGCGTCCAGCCATGCGAGTTTCTATTTGGGTACCAAATGCCACCAGCACGGTAGCAAAAGTCAGCGGAACACCAGCCAGAATTACGAGTCCGAATGCAATCATTCGCTCTTTCACTACTCCCCAAGCTTTGGGGAAGCGATAGGCATTACGGAAGCCCTCCATCCAAGAAATCATTACTCCGGAAGCCGTCCACAGAGTAATGAGGGAAGCTGCGACCAAGACTTGCACCGGCTGATCGGTTGCAGATTTGAAATACGACGTTGTCGTCGCGGATGAGCCGGGAGGGAGTATTTTGGCCACCAGGGCAGCGATCTCCTGGATAGTGTTGGTCTGAGAAAAGGAGGCGAGAATGGCGGCGGCCAGCATCAGAGCGGGAAACATCGTCAGAATGGCGGAGTAGGCTGCGCCCTTGGCGACGCCAAAGGCGTCGTGTTCGAAGGCCCGCCAGAAAGCGAGCCGGAACAAATGGAAAAAGCGGTCAGCTACTCGCATAGATGATTACCGGAAATGTCCTCGACGAGGCTCATCTCATAGATTCCCCGAGCCTCGCGGAAGTTTCCCGCAGACCTCGCAAAACAAAAGGGGCGACGACGGCATCGCCCCTTGCCTTTATTAGTCATTGTCTTCCACTGACAAACTCCAGCGGAAAGATTTACTCGGCTGCCAGTTCCTCGGCTTCGCCTTCCTGGCGCATCATTTCCAGAGCACGTTCTGCCTCTTCATAAGCAGCCGTGACCTCCTCCTGCACCTTGGCGGCTTGTTCCTCGAGCTCTGGCGACAGGCGGATATTGCGGTAGTACTCCATTCCGGTTCCCGCGGGAATCAGACGGCCGACAATCACGTTCTCCTTCAAGCCGCGCAGATGATCCACAGCTCCCTGGATGGCAGCTTCCGTGAGCACACGGGTGGTTTCCTGGAATGACGCGGCGGAGATGAAGGAATCCGTCGACAGCGATGCCTTGGTGATTCCCAGGAGCAACGGGCGGCTGGTAGCCGGACGTCCACCTTGAGCAATCGCCCGCTCGTTTTCCTCCAGGAAGCGGAACTTGTCCACCTGCTGATCGAGCAGGAACTGGGTGTCACCGACGTCCTCCACCTTGCGCCAACGCATCATCTGGCGAACGATCACCTCGATGTGCTTGTCGCTGATGTTGACGCCTTGCAAGCGATACACCTCCTGGATTTCGTTCACCAGGTAAGCCTGCAGTTCCTTTTCTCCCAGAACCGCCAGAATGTCATGCGGGTTCAGCGGCCCATCCATCAGCGGCTCGCCCGCTCTGACGCGCTCGCCTTCCTGCACGTTGATGTGCGCCCCGCGAGGCACGAGGTATTCCTTTTCCGTGCCATTATCCGCGGTGACATACACCTTGCGCTGACCCTTGGCGATCTCTCCGAACTTCACGGTGCCGTCGATCTCGCTGATGACCGCGGTTTCATGCGGCTTACGAGCCTCGAACAGCTCCACCACGCGCGGCAGACCACCGGTGATGTCCTTGGTCTTGGTGGTTTCGCGCGGGATCTTGGCCAGCACGTCGCCAGGCGAGACCTCATCGCCATCCGCCACCATCAGGTGAGCGCGCGACGGCAACAGGTAGCGCTTGGTCCCGGCTTTGCTCGTCCCCTTGATCACAATCGCCGGCTGATGCTTCTCGTCCGGCGATTCTGTGACCACGTGGCGCGAGAGGCCCGTGACCTCGTCCACTTCTTCGTGCAGCGTCAGGCCTTCATGCAGGTCCTTGAACTGCACCGTGCCGCCAATTTCAGTCAGGATGGCGAAGGTGTATGGATCCCATTCCACCATGACCTGCCCCAGTTGAACCGGGCTGCCGTCCTCGATCTTGAGTTTGGCGCCGTATACGACGGAGTAGCGCTCCTTCTCGCGGCCCTTCTCGTCCAGAACAGCGATAGAGCCGTTGCGGTTCATCACCACCAGGTCGCCGGCCTTCGAACGGACAGTCTGGAGGTTAATGAACTTCACGACGCCGTTATTCTTGGCGTCGAGGCGCGACTGCTCAGAAACACGCGAGGCCGTGCCACCGATGTGGAAGGTGCGCATGGTCAGCTGAGTTCCAGGCTCGCCGATTGATTGCGCGGCAATCACGCCGACCGCTTCGCCCAGCTCCACAAGACGTCCCGAAGCCAGGTTGCGGCCGTAGCACATTACGCAAACACCGCGCTTGGCTTCGCAGGTCAGCACCGAGCGGATCTTCACTTTCTCAATGCCGGCGGCTTGAATCGCCCCAGCCAGATCTTCGGTGATCTCCTGGTTTACATCCACGATCACGTTGCCTTCGTAGTCCTTGATTTTCTCCAGGGACACGCGGCCAACGACGCGATCGCGCAGCGGCTCGATGATGTCGCCGGCTTCTACGATCGATCCCACGTAGATGCCGTCCACGGTTCCGCAATCGTATTCGCTGATGATCACGTCCTGAGCAACGTCCACCAGGCGGCGAGTCAGATAGCCTGAGTCCGCCGTTTTCAAAGCGGTATCAGCCAAGCCTTTGCGTGCGCCGTGGGTAGAGATGAAGTACTGCAGCACCGTCAATCCCTCGCGGAAGTTAGCGGTGATGGGCGACTCGATGATCTCGCCCGAAGGCTTGGCCATCAGACCGCGCATACCGGACAGCTGGCGAATCTGCTGTTTGGATCCGCGGGCGCCGGAGTCGGCCATGACGTAAATCGGGTTGATGGAACCCTCTTTGTCCGCCTTCTGCATGACGCTGAACATCTCGTCGGCGACTTTCTCCGTAATGGCCGACCAGATTTCGATCACCTTGTTGTAGCGTTCACCGTTGGTGATGGCGCCATCCAGGTATTGCTGGGTGACTGAGATCACCTGTTTCTCGGCTTCCTTCACCACCGTCTTCTTGCTCTCTGGGATCACCATGTCGTCGATGCCGATGGACAGGCCTGCACGGGTGGCATAGCGGAACCCGAGTTCCTTGATCTGGTCCAGCATTTGAACCGTGGTCTCCAGACCAAACTTCAGGTAGCCGTAGTTCACCAGCGCGCCGATCCCCTTTTTCTTGAGCAGCCCGTTGATATAGGGCATGCCTTTGGGAAGGTTGTCGTTCAGAATGGCGCGACCCACGGTAGTGTTGATGAAGCTCCGTTCATAACGGACCGGCTCGGTGTGGACCACGTCCTGGTCGTCATACGCAGTAGTGAGATCGATGACCTCACCCGTGTGGCGCAGGCGGATAGGTGTGAGCGTCTCCACTTCACCTGCCTCCAGCGCCAGCAGAACCTCGTCAATATTGGCAAAGGGACGTCCTTCGCCCCTGGCTCCCGGCTTCGCCTTGGTCAGGTAATAGAGCCCCAACACCATGTCCTGAGTAGGCACGGTAATGGGATGGCCCGACGCCGGCGACAGAATGTTGTGCGAAGACAGCATCAGCACGCTGGCTTCAACCTGCGCTTCCGGTGACAGCGGAATGTGCACCGCCATCTGGTCGCCGTCAAAGTCAGCGTTGAACGCCGTGCAGACCAGTGGATGAATGCGAATCGCCTTGCCTTCCACCAGCACCGGCTCAAACGCCTGGATGCCCAAGCGGTGCAGGGTGGGAGCGCGGTTCAGCAAAACCGGGTGATCTTTGATCACCTCTTCCAGGATGTCCCACACGATGGGGTCCTGGGCTTCCACCATTTCCTTGGCCTGCTTGATGGTGGTGCAGTGACCGGTCTGCTCCAGCCGGTGATAGATAAAAGGCTTGAACAGCTCCAGCGCCATCTTCTTGGGCAGACCGCACTGGTGCAGCTTCAGTTCCGGACCGACTACGATGACGGAACGTCCGGAGTAATCCACGCGCTTGCCCAGCAGGTTCTGGCGGAAACGCCCCTGCTTGCCCTTCAGCGTGTCGGAGAGCGATTTCAGAGGGCGGTTGTTGGCGCCGCGCAGCACGCGTCCGCGACGGCCGTTGTCAAACAGCGCATCCACTGCTTCCTGCAGCATGCGTTTTTCGTTGCGCACGATTACTTCTGGCGCATGCAGGTCCATCAGCTTCTTTAAGCGGTTGTTGCGGTTGATCACGCGCCGGTACAGATCGTTCAAATCGGAGGTGGCGAACCGGCCGCCATCCAGTGGAACCAGAGGCCGCAACTCCGGCGGGATTACCGGAATCACATCCAGAATCATCCAGTTCGGCTTGTTGCCGCTCTTGCGGAAAGCTTCGACTACCTTCAGCCGCTTGGCGTATTTCAGCCGCTTTTGCAGCGAGGCTTCGTGCTTCATTTTGTCGCGCAGTTCGACGGCAAGTTCTTCGACATTGACGCGCTTCAGCAATTCCTTGATGGCTTCCGCGCCCATCATGGCTTTGAAACCGGCGGGACGGTATTGCTGATCCAGTTCGCGGAACTTGGTTTCTTCCTTGATGATCTCCCGTTCTTTGACAGGAGCGTCGCCGGGATCAACCACAACGTAGGCTTCGAAATAAAGAACCGACTCCAAGTCGCGCAGCGAGATGTCCAGCAGATGGCCAATGCGGCTGGGCAGACCCTTAAAGAACCAGACGTGCGAGCAGGGCGAGGCCAGTTCGATGTGCCCCAGCCGCTCGCGACGAACCTTCGACAAAGTGACTTCCACGCCGCACTTGTCGCAGATCACTCCGCGGTGCTTCATGCGCTTGTACTTGCCGCAGAGGCACTCCCAGTCGGTGACCGGACCAAAAATGCGGGCGCAGAACAGGCCGTCGCGCTCCGGCTTGAAGGTGCGATAGTTGATGGTCTCCGGCTTCGTCACCTCGCCGTGCGACCAGCTCCGAATTTTTTCGGGGGAGGCCAGGCTGATGCGAATGGCATCGAAGTCGGCGATATTGCTTGCCATATCAAACGGGCTTGAACGGTACAAAGTTGCCTCCGAGTTCGCTCTCGAAAAAGTGGCCAAAGGACCAGTTATTCGACCCTGCCCAGGCTCGGGAGCAGTACCTGCGGGTCTTGCTTCTTTAGAACCTTCTCTGCGAATCAACCTGCGGCGAGCGATTGCGAGCGCTCACCCCATCCAAGCTTCGCTAGTCTGCGGCCGCGGCGACCGGCTGCTTGCGCATCTCCGCCACTTTGATCAACTCCACATCCAGGCAGAGCGATTGCAATTCGCGAATCAGCACGTTGAACGACTCCGGCACACCCGGCTCGATGGCCGCTTCGCCCTTGACGATGGCCTCGTAGATCTTGGTGCGGCCATAAACATCGTCGGACTTGGCCGTAAGCAGCTCTTGCAGGATGTAAGCAGCGCCGTAAGCTTCCAGCGCCCAGACTTCCATTTCTCCGAAGCGCTGCCCGCCGAACTGCGCCTTGCCGCCCAAAGGCTGCTGTGTAATGAGCGAGTAGGGCCCGATGGAGCGAGCGTGAATCTTGTCGTCCACCAGGTGCGAAAGTTTCAGCATGTAGATGTAGCCGACGGTCACAGGCTGTTCGAACTTATCGCCGGTTATGCCGTCGTAGAGGGCGGTTTTCCCCGACGTCGGCAGGCCCGATTTCTCCAGCAGTGACTTGATTTCGTTTTCCCGCGCACCATCGAACACCGGCGAGGAAATGTACACGCCCTTGGTCAGCGAATGAGCCACTGCCTCCAGAGTCTCCTCGTCCAGGTCATCGAAGGTGTCGACGAAAGCCACATCTTTGAACAAGGCCTTCAATTCGCGGCGGAGCATCTCGGCGCGCGAGTTGTTCTGGAGCAACTCGGCTACCTTCTTGCCCAGCTCCTTGCCCGCCCATCCCAGATGCGTCTCCAGAATCTGACCCACGTTCATACGGCTCGGCACACCCAGCGGATTGAGCACGATCTCTACTGGCGTGCCCTCTTCCGTGTACGGCATGTCTTCTTCGGGAAGAATGCGAGCAATCACGCCCTTGTTGCCGTGGCGTCCGGCCATCTTGTCGCCCACACTGAGCTTGCGCTTCATGGCGATATAGACCTTCACCAGCTTGATCACGCCGGGAGGCAGTTCGTCGCCCTTCTGCAGCTTCTCTTCCTTCTCCTTGACGATCTTGCGCAGCACGTCGATCTGGCGCGAGGTCATCTCTTCGATCTCGTCGATCTGCTCGTTGACCCGCGGATCCTTGTCCGGGAACTTGATGCGCTTCAGATTGCGCGTTGAAATACGCTCGATCGTGTCGCGATCAAGAATCGTGCCCTTGGTCAGGAGGCGCTTGTTGGTACGTTCGTCATGCAAGTCAGCCGTGACTTCCTTGCCGCCAAGCAAACCTTCCAGGCGCTTCAACCGTTCGTCAGTCAGGATTCGGATTTCATCCGACAAGTTGGCGTGCAGCTTGGCGATCTGCGATGCCTCGATGGACTTCGCCCGTTCGTCCTTTTCCTGGCCTTTGCGGGAGAAGATCTTCACGTCAACCACCGTGCCCTCAATTCCCGGAGGGCAGGTCAGCGATGCGTCGCGAACGTCACCGGCCTTCTCACCGAAGATCGCACGCAGCAGTTTCTCTTCCGGCGTGAGCTGGGTTTCACCCTTGGGCGTTACCTTGCCGACCAGGATGTCGCCCGGTTTGACCTTGGCGCCGATGCGGATAATGCCGCTCTCGTCCAGATCGCGCAGCGCCGATTCGCTGACGTTGGGAATGTCGCGCGTGACTTCTTCCGGTCCCAGCTTCGTGTCGCGCGCTTCGATCTCGAATTCTTCGATGTGGACCGAGGTGTAGTAGTCGTCCTTAACCAGCTTCTCGGAAACCAGAATGGCGTCTTCGAAGTTGTATCCGCGCCAGGGCATGAAGGCCACCAGCACGTTCCGTCCCAGAGCGAGTTCGCCCTGATCGGTGCAGGGACCATCGGCGATCACCTGGGCCTTGGTTACGCGCTGGCCTTTCTTCACCACCGGCTTCTGGTTGATGCAGGTGTTCTGGTTCGAGCGCTTGAACTTCGTGAGCTGATAGATGTCGCTGCCCACCTCGCGCGAAAGCTGCGTGGGATGATGTTCACCCTCCACGCGCACGATGATGCGCTCAGAATCAACAGAATCCACGATGCCGCTGCGGCGAGCCAGCACCACCGCTCCGGAATCGCGGGCAGTCACGCCCTCCATACCGGTTCCGACCAGGGGAGCTTCCGCACGAAGCAACGGCACGGATTGACGCTGCATATTGGCGCCCATCAGCGCGCGGTTGGCGTCGTCGTGCTCCAGGAAGGGCACCAGCGAGGCCGCTACTGAAACCAGCTGTTTGGGGCTAACGTCGATATAGTCCACTTCCTCCTGGTTCACCAGAACGAAGTTCCCGGCCTTGCGGGCGTTCACCAGATCGCCCACGATGCGGCCTTTGTCGTCCAGCTCGATGTTGGCCTGCGCAATCACGTGCCGATCTTCCTCCCAGGCGGAGAGGTAGAAAGAATGCGGCTCATTTTCGATCTGCTTCTTTCGGCGCTCCTTCAGATCGGCGTTGAGTTTCTCGACCTCCGACTTTTCGACGTGATCGCCGACGCGATGCTCGCTATCGCCGGCATTGACCACCGTGACGTAGTCAATCACGCGTCCATTCTTCACGCGCCGGTATGGGGACTCGATAAAGCCGTAGTCGTTGATCCGCGCATAGCAGCTCAGTGAAGAGATCAGGCCAATGTTCGGGCCTTCCGGTGTCTCGATCGGGCAGATGCGGCCGTAGTGCGTGGGATGTACGTCGCGGACTTCAAATCCCGCGCGCTCGCGCGACAATCCTCCCGGGCCCAGCGCCGACAAACGCCGCTTGTGGGTGATTTCCGACAGCGGATTCGTCTGGTCCATGAACTGCGAAAGCTGTGATGAACCGAAGAATTCGCGGATGGCGGCCATCACCGGCTTGGCATTGACCAGGTCATGCGGCATAGCCGTTGACATCTCCTGGTAGACGCTCATCTTTTCCTTGATGGCGCGTTCCATGCGCACCAGGCCGATGCGGAACTGGTTTTCGAGCAGTTCGCCCACCGCGCGGACGCGGCGGTTGCCCAGGTGATCGATGTCGTCCACCGTGCCGAGATTCTTGCGCAGCTTCAGCAGGTAACGAATGGTGGCGTAGAAGTCCTCAGGCTCCAGCGTACGGCTGTCGAGATTGGTGGCGTCCTGCTTCTCATAGAGCTTGATGTTGAACTTCAGCCGGCCCACGCGCGAGAAGTCATACTTGCGTGGATCGAAGAACATGCCCTGGAATAGGGCGGTCGCGGTATCGAGCGTCGGCGGATCGCCGGGACGCAGCTTGCGGTAGATCTCGATCAGGGCCTCTTGCGGCGTCTTCACCGAATCGCGCTTCAGGGTTTGGCTGATGACTGTGCCTACATCGTCGCGCTCGGGGAAGAACAGATGCACTTCGCCGACACCCGCGTCCATGATCTTCGCCAGCATGTCGCTGGTGACTTCCGCATTCGCTTCCAGCAGTACCTCACCGGAGTTGGTATCTACGATATCGGCTGCAGTAAAGGCGCCTTCCAGGTCGCCCGCTTCTATTTCGATTTCGGAAATGCGGGCTTTATGGATCTCTCGCAGGATCGCGGGGCTGACTTTCCGGCCGGCGTGCGCGATTTCCTCTCCGCTGCGGTTGGTGACGCGGTGCGAGAGCTTCATGCCTTGCAGCATGGTGGGCCGTTCTACGCCCGGCTCCAGTGTCCAGAAGAGCTTGCCATCTCGCAGCGCGACTTTATCAACGGTGTAGAACGTCCGCAGGATGTCCTCGTTTGCCCTCAGGCCCAGAGCTCGCAGGAAAATCGTTCCCAGGAACTTGCGCTTGCGGTCGATGCGGACATAGAGAACGTTCTTCTGGTCGTACTCGAATTCCACCCACGATCCGCGATAGGGAATGATCTTGCCGAGGAAATAATTGTTGGCCGGAATCTTCTCAAAGAACACGCCTGGGGAGCGGTGCAACTGGCTGACGATCACGCGCTCGGTGCCGTTGATGATGAAGGTGCCGTTCTCCGTCATCAGGGGAACATCGCCAAAGAAAACTTCCTGTTCCTTGATGTCCCGAATCGAGCGGTTGCCGGTTTCCGCGTCCTTCTCATAAATCGTGAGCCGCATGGTGACCTTCAGCGGAGCGGAGTAGGTCATGCCACGCTCTTCGCACTCGCTTACGTCATATTTCAGCTGCAGTCCCACCGGATCGCCGCACTTGTTGCAGAAGTCGGGCGTATTTGCGTTATAGGTGCCGCACTTCTGGCAGAGCACATCGCCGGGATGGAAGGGATCGGTAATCACGGTGGCGCCGCAATTACGGCAGGTGGTGCGCAGGTGGTGCAGACCCTTCAGGTGGCTGCACTTGCACTCCCAGTTGCCGATGGCGTAATCCACGAACTCCAGCTGCGAGACGTTGCGGAAATCGGTGATGGGAAATACGGATTGAAACACCGCCTGCAAACCGCTGTCGTCGCGCTCGCTGGGCAAACGATCCATTTGCAGGAAACGGTCATAGGAGCGCTTCTGCACCTCGATCAGGTTGGGAATCTGGATGGTTGCCGGAATTTTTGCGAAATCGAAACGTTTACGGGAGGCGTTATTTTTAATAGACATCAAAGACTCCTGATCTTGACTTGCCAGCCGCCGCACCTACAATCGGCTTTCCCGGGATGCTTCGCCGGGTTCTAGCAACGCGCAAGCGTCACGCTGCGGGCAGGCGTGAATAAAAGCAGCGCACGCCGGAATGCCGTTGCTTTGTCCTAGCGCGCCTGCTGCCAATAGCGATTGCGCCCGCGAGGACGAGATTCCCCGTGGGCGCCGAATTCAGCGCGCGCACTGTCTGAATTGTGATTTCCGCCGCCAGTTTCCAGGTCTGATCTCTGCTCGCCGCCCGCGCTTAGCGCGCGGGAGGAGCCGCCATTTCAATTCTTTTGCGGGAGTAGATCGGCAATAACTTTGATGCCGATCCAACCCCGCACGATTCAAAGCCAGGCTTCGCACCGAAAAAATGCGTTGCCGAGATATCACGCCGCCAGCAGCCTCTTTCCAGAGACGGGCGGGCGGTCCAGGCGCCCATTCGAGGTCCTGTTACTTGACCTCGACAGTGGCTCCTGCGTCGACAAACTTCTTCTTGATGTTCTCGGCCTCTTCCTTGGAGACGCCCTCCTTAACCGGTTTGGGGGCGCCGTCGACCAGGTCCTTCGCTTCCTTCAGGCCCAGGTTGGTGACTTCGCGCACCGCTTTGATTACATTGATCTTATTCGCACCGACCTCCTTCAAAACCACCGTGAATTCGGTCTTTTCCTCAGCCGGAGCCGCGCCTGCAGCCGCTCCAGCACCAGCTCCACCAGCCACCACCACCGGGGCGGCTGCTGCCGCGGAAACACCCAAACGGGTTTCCAGTTTCTTGACCAGTTCGGCCGCTTCCAGCAGCGACAGGCCAACTATCTGTTCTTCTAAAGTTTGCAGATCCGCCATATCAATCTCCGTTTAGTTATCAGTTTTGGTGATCTGTTATCTGTCGCCAAGGTTTCCAGTGCGCCCAGCCGACCGGACCACGCGCCAGACAACGCGTGCGCTATCGCCCAACGCAACACCTGACCACTGATAACGAACTTCCTGGACTGGCTTCCGCCAGCCCAAAACTCTTATGCGCCGCTGGCAGCTGTTTCCGCCGCCGCCGGTTCACTGGGTGCCGGCTCGCTCGCTGCGGCAGGCTCCCCCTTGAACTTCTTTTCCTGAACTCCCTGGTTCACTACGACGGCCAGGTTCCGGCCGACCGCATTCATCGCGGTAACCAGGCGCTGCGCAGGAGCGTTGATCAGGAAGAGAAGTTTCGCCATGATCTCTTCCTTGGCCGGCATGGTGGCCAGCGCCTCGATCTCCTTCAGCGAGATAACGCGGCCTTCGACCAATCCCGCCTTGAAGCTGAACTCCGGCACATCTTTGGCGTACTTGGAGAGAGCCTTGGCCAGCGCTATTGGGTCCGTCCGGGTGTAAGCGATCGAGGTCACACCTTCCAGATTCTTCAGGACCTCTTCCACCTTGGTGCCTTTGCCGGCGCGCTCCGCCAGCGTATTCTTCACCACCTGATACCTGGCGCCGGCGCCGCGTACGGCTTTCCGCAGTTCGAAATCCTGCGCCACGGTCAGCTTGCTGAAGGTCCCTACGATCACGCTGCTGACGCCGTTCAGCTCTTTGCTGAGCTCTTCAACCTGCTCGATCTTCTTTGCTTTCGTGACAGCCATCTCTAATCCTTTTTCTTGAGAACTTACGCTTTAGCTGCTGCTTCCACCGGGGCCGCGTCGATCGGGATCCCCGGACCCATGGTTGAGCTCAGCGTCACACCCTTCAGATATTTGCCTTTAGCGGCAGACGGCTTGGCCTTGATGACGCTGGTGATGACGACGGTGGCGTTCTCCACCAGCTTCTCAGGCGTAAATGAAATCTTGCCCACCGGGACGTGCACCAATGCGGTCTTGTCGGTGCGGAATTCCACCTTGCCTGCCTTCACTTCCTGCACCGCCTTGGCAACATCGAACGTTACCGTGCCGGTCTTGGGATTCGGCATGAGCCCGCGCGGTCCCAGTACCTTGCCCAGCCGGCCCACGGACTTCATCATGTCGGGAGTAGCGACCACGGCGTCATAGTCGATCCAGTTTTCTTTCTGGATCTTCTCAACCATATCCTCACCGCCAACGAAATCGGCGCCCGCCTGCTCGGCTTCCCGCACTTTCTCGCCGCTGGCGATCACCAGAACCTTCTTTGATTTGCCCAGCCCATGCGGCAACACTACCGTGCCCCGAACCATCTGGTCAGCGTGCTTGGGATCGACTCCCAAGCGCATCGTCAGGTCCACCGTCTCATCAAACTTGGCGTATTTGACCTTCTGCAGCAAGGGCACCGCTTCCTGCAGCGTGTACCGCCGGTTCTCCACCGCAGCCTTGGCTTTGGTGATGTTCTTTCCTTCTTTGTGACTCATTTCACTCCTTGTCTCCCACGGCGTTCCTTGTTCCGGAAGCTGTGGTGTTACCGACCTGCAGCGTCCACGCTGCCTGGTTCTAAAGTTCTCAACGCGCTAACTTCGCCGATCTAACTTATTTCGATTCCCATTGAGCGCGCCGTACCCTTCACGCTTTTAATGGCCGCGTCCAGCGATGCCGCATTCAGATCCGGCATCTTCTGTTTGGCGATCTCTTCCACCTGCTTTTCGGTGACTTTGCCGACCTTATCTTTGTTGGGTGCGCCTGAGCCCTTGGCGATGCCAGCGGCGCGCTTCAGCAACACTGAAGCCGGGGGCGTCTTGGTCACAAACGTAAAAGAGCGATCGTTGTAGACCGTGATCACCACGGGGATGATCAATCCATCCAGTTCCTTCTGGCTGGTGCGTGCATTGAACTGTTTGCAGAATTCCATGATGTTGATCTGCGCCTGTCCGAGCGCCGGACCTACCGGGGGCGCCGGCGTCGCCTTGCCCGCGGGAATCTGCAGCTTTACAAATCCTGTTGCCTTCTTTGCCATTTCTCGCCTTCGGCTGACAGCCTTTTTCTCAGGTGGCCGTCAGCACTCAAAAATCTTGCTACGCTACTTTTTCAACCTGCGCGAAACCGAGCTCAACCGGCGTCGAACGCCCGAAAATCGTCACCATGACTTTCAGGGTCTCGCGGTCTTCGTTGACTTCGTCCACCACGCCAGTAAAGCTGGAGAACGGTCCCTCGGTGATCCGCACCGATTCATTCTTCTCGAATTTCACCCGCAGCCGCGGTTTCTCCCTACCCTCGGCCACGCGATACACAATCTGGTTCACCTCTTCCGCCGACAAGGGCGTGGGCTGCTGTCCGGTGCCGACGAATCCGGTCACCCGCGGAGTGGACTTGACCACGTGCCAGACGTGGTCATCCATATCCATTTCCACGAGGACGTAGCCGGGATAAAACATCCGTTCGACGGTATATTTCTTACCGCCGCGGACTTCCGTCACCGGCTCGGTGGGGATGAGCACGCGCCCGATTTTGTCCTGCAGGCCAAAAGCCTGCACCCGGGACTCGAGCGATTCCTTCACCTTGCGCTCAAAACCCGAGTAGCTGTGGATGATGTACCACTTCATCCGCGGGTTCTCAGATTGCGTTACCGAGGGCTGGGCTTCTGCCGGAGGAGCTACATTTTCTGCTCCGCCTTCCGCCGCCGCGTTCTTGTTCGCTTCTTCCTGCATTACTGTTTTCATCCGTCGAATCGCTAACGCGCTACGAGATACCGGAGCAATTGATCCATGGTTTTGCCGATGGCGGTATCCACGATCCAGAAATAAAGTCCGAAGAGAAACACGGCGATGATCACGACTGTGGTCGTCGCCTGTACCTCTTTGCGAGTGGGTGTGGTGACCTTCTTCATCTCCGTGCGGACGTCGTTGTAGAACGACTTGATCCGCTGCGGCCACGCCTTGATTGCGTTAAAACCGCCTTCCCGGATTGCTGGGACTGTTGCTGCTTTCGCCATGCTACCCTTCTTTAACTTCGGAGCCTTTACTTCCACAAACTCTCAGTTCACTGTCCCACGTCTTTCCGCCTAACGTCCCGCCGCAACACCCGCTGGAACTGGCAGGGGCGGAGGGATTCGAACCCCCAAGTCCGGTTTTGGAGACCGGCAGTTTAACCGTTGAGCTTACGCCCCTGTTTTTCCTGAAGAGCCGCTCACGACTGAGGCCCTTCGACTGCGTTTCGCTCCGCTCAGGGTGACCGCCCGCGGCTCAAACGCCGCGGAAATCGCGGTCATTTAACCGTTGAGCTTACGCCCCTGTTTTTCCGCCATCCTTCGCTGCGCTCAGGATGACGCCTGCAGGCTCAGACGCCTGCCAAACGGCGTCACTTCACTTCCTTGTGCGGCGTGTGCTTGCGGCAACGGCGGCAGAATTTTTTGAACTCCAGCCGCTCGGTCGTCGTCTTCCGGTTCTTTGTCGTCGAATAGTTCTTTTCCTTGCAGTCACTGCATTGCAAGGTCACAATTTCTCGCGGCATTGCTCACTCCCTACGCCAAAATCTCCGAGATCGTGCCTGCGCCCACCGTGCGTCCGCCTTCGCGGATGGCGAAGCGCAAGCCCTTCTCCATGGCCACCGGCGTGATCAGCTCGATCTCCAGCTGCACGTTATCGCCCGGCATCACCATCTCCGTTCCCGCCGGCAAGTGCGCCACTCCCGTCACGTCCGTGGTGCGGAAGTAGAACTGCGGCCGATAGCCGTTGAAAAACGGCGTGTGCCGTCCGCCTTCTTCCTTCGACAGCACGTACACCTCGCCCTTGAACTTGGTGTGCGGCGTGATCGATCCCGGCTTCGCCAAGACCATCCCGCGCTCCACCTCCTCCTTGCCGATTCCGCGCAGCAAGAGCCCGGCGTTGTCGCCCGCCATGCCTTCATCCAGCTGCTTCTTGAACATCTCCACGCCCGTCACCACCGTCTTGCGCGTCTCGCGGAAGCCCACAATCTCCACTTCCTCGCTCACCTTCACCTTGCCGCGCTCGATTCGTCCCGTCACCACCGTGCCGCGTCCGGAAATCGAGAAGATATCTTCGATCGGCATCAGGAACGCCTTCTCTACATCGCGCTGCGGCAGCGGTACGTACTTGTCCACCGCCTCCATCAGGGCGTCGATCTGCTTCTCCCACTTCTCCTCGCCATTCAGCGCTCCCAGAGCCGACAACCGGATCACCGGCACATCGTCACCCGGGAACTGATAGCCCTTCAGCAGCTCGCGCACTTCCAGCTCCACCAGATCGAGCAGTTCCGGATCATCCACCGCATCGCACTTGTTGAGCGCCACCACGATGTAGGGCACTCCTACCTGGCGCGCCAGCAGCACGTGTTCCCGCGTCTGCGGCATCGGACCATCGGTCGCCGCTACCACCAGGATCGCGCCATCCATCTGCGCCGCCCCGGTGATCATGTTCTTGATGTAGTCGGCGTGACCCGGGCAATCGACGTGCGCATAGTGCCGGTTCTGCGTCTCGTATTCCACGTGCGCGGTGGCGATCGTGATCCCGCGCTCGCGCTCTTCCGGCGCGTTGTCGATCGAATCAAACGAGCGGAACACGATCTTGGGATTGTGCTTCTGCAACACTTTGGTGATCGCCGCCGTGAGCGTGGTCTTGCCATGATCGATGTGCCCGATCGTCCCCACGTTCACGTGCGGCTTGCTGCGATCAAATTTCTCTTTCGCCATGAGTGCGTGTGCTCCTCAATATTCTGACTAGTCAGCTTACGGTCGAAATCCGGGCTGTGGTCGCTCGGCGGATTGGCGTGTTTCGTACGTGGTGAGCGCCGTACAGAAGTGCTCCCATTTCAAGAGCATCACTGCAGGCAAACCGTGCCACAGTTGCATATCCTCCGTTTCCACCGAAACCCAAACTCCCAATCGACCTTCGTCAACGACCAAAGCTTCCACTGAATTGTCGGTTGCATTGCCGGTATTGAGTGGTTCAGGCAATTCCGCCCTGCCTGCCACGGAAAGCCAGAAGCGAACCCTCTTGCCAGCCAGCATCACGCGTTCCGCTTGAAAATCAAGTCTTGCCTGCCGGCTCCGAATAACACCAGATTCTTCAACCGTTCCGTGTCATCCATTCCCTCGGATTCGACAACGCCGTCAGCGACCTCCGCAGGAATTGGGATCTCGGAGACCCCTCGTGGACTCTGGATCCTTACCAACCAACGCGCCCTGAAGCCTTCCCAGATCACAGCCAAAAGCCGGTACTGATCCCCGAGCCCCAAGAGAATCTCCTGTACCTTCTCCCCTAGAGTTCGGCCCCTTGCGCGCAGCCTCTCTTCCGCCTGGGTTCCAGGATCAGTAGCCTTGCCAGAAGCCTCGGCCGCGAGTGCCTGTTTCCACTCCTGTTCGGAGCCAACTGCTCCCTTAACTGCTACGACAAAATCCTGCCCGCCAGTGCTGCTCACTTGCTCACCGTCTTTCCTTGCACGCGTGCGATGATCTCCTCCGCCACCGATCGCGGAGCCTCTTCATACCGCGCGAAGTGCATGGAGAATGTCGCGCGCCCCTGAGTAGCCGACCGCATCTGGGTGGCATATCCGAACATCTCCGACAGCGGCACAAATGAGCGGATCACCTGCGAACCCGCGCGGTGCTCCATGCCTTCAATGCGGCCGCGCCGCGAGTTCAGATCGCCAATGATGGCGCTCATGAAATCCTCCGGCACCACCACCTCGACTGACATCACCGGCTCAAGAAGCACCGGGCTGGCTCTCCGCGCGGCTTCTTTAAACGCCATCGAGCCCGCGATCTTGAAAGCCATTTCGCTGGAATCAACTTCGTGGTAGCTGCCGTCATAGAGAGTGGCCTTTACATCCACCATCTCGTATCCGGCAAGCACGCCACCTTCTAGCGCTTCGCGAATGCCTGATTCGACCGGCTTGATGTACTCCTTCGGTACCACGCCGCCCACGATTTCGTTCTCGAACTCGAAGCCCTTGCCTGCATTCGGCTCCAGACGGATCTTGACGTGACCATACTGCCCGCGGCCTCCCGTCTGGCGGATAAACTTGCCTTCTGCCTCCGACGGCTTGCGAATGGTCTCGCGGTACGCGACCTGCGGCTTGCCGACGTTAGCCTCCACCTTGTACTCGCGCATCATGCGGTCAACGATGATCTCGAGGTGCAGCTCACCCATGCCCGCGATAATCGTCTGCCCGCTGTCCGGATCTGTAGAAACCCGGAACGTGGGGTCTTCCTGCGCCAGCCGTGACAGCGCCAGCCCCATCTTCTCCTGATCGCCCTTCGTCTTCGGTTCCACAGCAACTGCAATCACCGGTGCCGGAAACTCGATCGACTCCAGCAGAATCGGTTTGTCCTCATCGCAGATGGTGTCGCCGGTGGTGACGTTCCTCAACCCCACGCACGCGCAGATGTCGCCGGCGTAAATCTCGCTGATCTCCTCGCGCTTGTTGGCGTGCATCTTTAAGAGCCGCCCGATGCGCTCGGTCTTGCGCTTGCCTGTGATGTACACGCTGTCGCCGGTCTTCAGCTGCCCGGAATACACACGAATGAACACCAGCTGCCCGACGAATGGATCGCTCATGATCTTGAACGCCAGCGCCGCGAACGGCTCCTTGTCGTCCGCCTTGCGTTCCACTTCCTTGTCGGTTTCGGGATCGATCCCTTTCACCGGTGGAATGTCGTTTGGCGAAGGCAGAAAATCGACCACCGCATCCAGCAGCGGCTGCACGCCTTTGTTCTTGAAAGCACTTCCGCAGATCACCGGGAAAACCTTGAGCGCGACTGTGCTCTTGCGCAGCGATGCTTTCAGCTCATCCGGAGAAATCGCCTCCCCTTCCATGTACTTGTGCAGCAGGTCGTCATCATTTTCGACAATCGTCTCGACCATCTGATTATGGAAAGCATTGGCTTTCTTCTTCAGTTCTTCCGGAATCTCTTCGACTTCATACTCCGCGCCCATGGTCTCGTCCTTGTAGACCACGGCCTTCATCTCGAAAAGATCAATCGCGCCCTTGAAGTTGGCTTCCTGCCCAACCGGCAGCTGAATCGCCACCGGACGCGCATTCAGCCGCTTGCGAATCGTGTCCATGGCGTGTTCGAAATCCGCGCCTGTCTTGTCCATCTTGTTGATGAAACAAATTCGCGGAACACCATACTTGTCCGCCTGGCGCCACACTGTCTCGGATTGCGGCTCGACGCCATGCACCGCGTCGAATACTGCCACCGCGCCGTCGAGCACGCGCAGCGAGCGCTCCACTTCGGCGGTGAAATCCACGTGGCCGGGCGTATCGATGATGTTGATGCGCACGTCGCGCCAGTTGCAGGTGGTGGCGGCGCTGGTGATGGTGATGCCACGCTCCTGCTCCTGCTCCATCCAGTCCATCGTGGCGGTGCCTTCATGGACCTCACCCAGGCGGTGCGTGCGACCGGTATAGAACAGGATCCGCTCCGTGGTGGTGGTCTTGCCGGCATCGATGTGCGCCATGATGCCGATATTCCTGCAACGCGCTAATGGAACTTGTCTGGCCAATGCCTTTTCCTTTTCTTCAACCCGCGTCGTCTTAAAGCGAGGGCGACGCGAAAACCTCAGGGGGAAATCCCCAGCTTCTTGCAGCGATCGGATACAACGTTCAACTCCGCCTCGCTAACCCGTTCTTCCCATTCCCGCCAGCTCTGCGGCCGGCTGGGCTTTACCAGCGATAGTGCGCAAAAGCCTTGTTGGCTTCTGCCATGCGGTGAACGTCTTCGCGCTTCTTCACCGCGCCGCCGCGATTATTGGCGGCGTCCAGCAACTCATTAGTGAGCTTGTCCACCATGCCCTTTTCGGCCCGAGTGCGCGCATACGTGATCAGCCAGCGAATCGCCAGCGACGTGCGGCGGTCGGCGTTCACTTCCACCGGAACCTGATAGTTCGCGCCGCCTACGCGCCGGGTCTTCACTTCCAGCAGGGGCTTGCAGTTCTCCACCGCCTTCTTGAAGATCTTGATCGCCTCATCGCCGCCCTTTTCCTGCACCTTATTCATGGCGCCGTAGAACACGCCCTCGGCGGTGCTCTTCTTGCCTTCCCACATCAGGGAGTTCACAAACTTGGTGACCAGCTCGGAGTTGTAGACCGGATCCGCCGTCACCTGGCGCTTTGCTATGTATCCTTTTCTCGGCATAGTTAAGTCAGCGTCCTCGCTTACGCCTTCGGCCGTTTGGCCCCATACTTTGACCGGCCCTGTTTGCGGTTGGCCACTCCTATCGCATCCAGCGTTCCTCGGATCACGTGATACCGCACCCCTGGCAGATCCTTCACGCGGCCGCCGCGAATCAGCACGATCGAGTGCTCCTGCAGGTTGTGGCCAATGCCGGGGATGTAGGTGGTCACTTCGATGCCATTGGTCAGCCGAACCCGAGCCACTTTGCGCAGCGCGGAGTTAGGCTTTTTTGGCGTCTGCGTGTATACGCGCGTGCAAACGCCCCGCTTCTGCGGAGACGACTGCAACGCCGGGCTCGCCGTTTTGTACTTGGGCCGTTCCCGCCCAATTCGCACCAACTGATTAAACGTAGGCACTCGTTTGCCGCTCCTTCACGCGCAAATCCCCCGTCGGCTTCGCAGCCGAATCGGAGGTCGTCGACTCACCGTGACCCGTGCCGGGCTGGCCGCTGTTCTCTCGGCCATACTCTCCCAGCTCATTACTGATCGGGAGGCTCTTTAGGTTTTCGAGATTGGATTACGACGGTGACGCCCGGTCCACATCATTCCCCTGATGTCGGGGGCGTTCCGTTTCGCTTTCCGGACCCTGCATACCCTCCAGACCAGACGCTCAATCTCAGTCACGCCTGATCCTTAAATGTCGGAGGCAGCGCAGGTTTTCAGCGAGAGCGTCTGCCAACACTCCCTCAACAGACGCATACCCTACAACAGCTCAGTCGCTACTACGCAGACTAAACCAACTCGCGGAACCTTTTTAATATAGCAACCGCTTCCAGAACCGTCAATAAAAACACTCTCCTGCCGCGACTGCCGCTCACCCGCAAGCTGTTATGCCCTCATATACAGCACGCAAACCGCAATTACTGCAAAATTCTTCGCGGCCACCTCACAAAATCACCTGCCGCTGGCATCTAAGTTCGCATCCGCATCCGTTCGGACTGGCTGGACTCGCGCCTACCCGCGACTCGTCTTGCCGAAAAACCTACCAGCCTCTACACTGAGGAATTTTGAGGTGTGACTTAATTGCTTCCGCCCGAAGCACTTATCGGGCGGGGAGGTTAAATGCGGCGGTTTCGTTCTCTGATTGGGCTCCCGGCGCTCCTTCTCCTTATTCCTGCACTCACCAATTGTGGCGGCTCCAAAGCCCCGGTCCCATCTCAAATCTCGATCACCCCCATCGGCGCATCTTTAAACTCAGGACAGGTTGTCAGCTTGCTGGCAACGGTGTCTGACCAATCTGGCAATACCATCAGCGGACAAACAGTAACCTTCTCTTCCAGCAATCCGGGCGTGGTCACGTTGTCCTCCCCTACCAGTCCCAACACGACGCAAACCCTGGTTAACGCCTGCGGCGGAATCTGGGACTCCGCCTTCGTCGATTGCCAAACAGGCCAGAGCGGATCGGCAACTATCACTGCTTCCACCAGCTCGATCACCGCTACCGTCACTATTTTCGTTCACCCCAAAGTGGACACGGTGAAGATCACTCCCACCTCGGTGGATTGCGTGTCCAACGGCAGCACCACCCAGTTCACTGTTCAGGCTCTGAGCGGCGGAACCGATGTGACCTCACTGGTGGGCTCGATTACTTGGCAGGTAGGCGACGCAAATGTCGCTTCCATCGATACCAACGGCGTAACTACCGCGAAAAATCCTGGCAAGACTCAGGTTTTCGCCAGCGTGGGTAACATCACCAGCGCGGGCGCGGGTTTTGTCACCTGCGCCGTTCAAAGCATTCACGTTCACGTCTCAAACGCCGCCGATACCACCTTCAGCCTCAGCTCTGGCACTACTGTCTCCTTGACCGCAGACATGGTGGACAGCAAAGGCGTGACTGTGACCGGAGTGATCCCCACCTGGAATTCTACCCAGCCGGCGGTAGCGACGGTGTCGGGTGGAACCGTGAGCGCAGTCGGGGCTGGCGTCACCGGAATTGGCGCTTCGTGCTCGCCCCCATCGTGTAATTCCGGGTTTAAGGCGATTTTCAGTAATCTCGCCATCGGCACTGTCAGCGGAACCACTAGCACCACAGTTTACGCAACCGGCACCAGCACCACCTCCCTGGTTCCTATTGACGCCACTGCGAACACTGCGGGCACCGCGATCACCCTGCCCAACACTCCGAATTCCTTTGTCTTTAACAAATCTGGCACCAAGGCTTACCTCGGAAGCGCCAATGGCCTGATGTCATTTGATACTTCCACGAACACCGTCACCACTCTGATCAGCACACCCGGAACAGTGATCGGAGTTTCTCCCGACGGCAATAAGGTCCTCTATTCCAATTCCAGCAGTGGCGCTGTCTTTGTATATGACGTAGGCAGCAACACCATCCCTAACACCATCGTCATCTCTGGCAATCCCGTCGCCGACTATCTTCTCGATAGCTCCAAAGCCTTTATTGTCTCGGGAACTGCTCTGGATGTTTTCTCTCCCTCCACTGCGCTCCAGACCATTACTCTCGGCGCTGCCGCCAATTCGGTCGCGGCGCTCACTCAGGGTTCCTTCTTCTATCTCGCTGGGGGCGTAACGTCGTCCATCACCGCTCGGGCCAGCTGCGACGGCTCCCAAGCGGATGCCATTGCTACCGCTGCCACTCCATCCCTGATCGGCGCCTTACCGAATGGCACCGCCGTCCTGGCTCTCGATCCACCCAAGCTGGAAGTAGTCGCGGCTACCACCGATGGAGCCGGTTGTCCTCCTACGCTTTCCGACGTGCTGAGTTCCTTCGATACTGGCCAGGGCTCGTTCACCCCGCGGCAGATCATCTTTCTGCCTGACAGTTCCAAGGCTTACATCGTCACCGATCAATCCAATCTGATCGTCTACAACACGTCGGCGGGGACGACCTCGACCATACCTCTGGCTAACGGCGCAGTGGCGTTCAGCGGCGGGGTCAAGCTCGATGGATCCGCGGTTTACGTCGGCGGGAGCGACAACACCGTCCATCGCATCGACACCAGCGCCGGTACCGATGCGCAACAGATCTCGGTATCGTTTACTCCCGACCTGGTTGCGGTGAGGCCAAAGTAGCTTTCGGAATTACCTGTGAAGCTTATGCTGAAGATTCTCCTCGCAATATTCGTTCTGTTTGCTTTCGTGCTGGCCAGTGCTCAAAGCAAGCCCGAAAGCGCTCCTCCCAACCTCGGCCAGCTCAATATCATGATCGCGCGCTTCGCTCCCACGCAGATCCGGGTGGACACCAGCCACCTGATTAATGGTGACCAGCAGGCGCTGGCCAAGCTGATTCAGGCCGCGCGCATTCTGAATCCACTGTTCATGCGCCAGCTCTGGAGCCAGAATCTCGCAACCTACGATAAGGTGAAGTTGGACCGAACGCCTCTGGGCGAAGCTCGCGCACACTACTACTGGATCAACAAAAATCCCTGGTCGGAGCTGGATGAACACAGAGCCTTCCTCCCCGGGGTTCCTCCCCAAAAGCTTCCCGGCGCGAACTTCTATCCCGAAAACATGACCAAGTCTGAATTCGAAGACTGGCTCAAGACCCTCTCTAAGGACGAGCAAGATCTGGCCACCGGCTTTTTTACCGTGATTCGCCGCGATACCGCTGGCAAGCTGCGAGTTGTCCCCTACAACCAGGAATATCAGGCGGATCTGGAGAAGGCCGCCGCGCTGCTGAGAGAGGCTGCAGCGCTTACTCCAAATGCATCGCTCAAGAAATTTCTCAATTCGCGCGCTGCCGCCTTCCTGTCCAACGATTATTACCAGAGCGACATCGACTGGATGGATCTGGACGCCCCCATCGACATCACCATCGGCCCCTACGAGACCTACAACGACGAACTCTTCGGCTACAAAGCGGCTTTTGAGGCCTACGTCAATCTGCGCGACGACGCCGAAACCAACAAGCTTGCGGCTTTCGCAAAACATTTGCAGGAGATCGAGGACAATCTGCCCGAGGATCCCCAATACCGCACTCCCAAGCTCGGCGCCGCCGCTCCCATTCGTGTGGTAAATGAGGTCTTCAGCTCCGGCGATGGCGAAAAGGGAGTGCAATCAGCCGCCTATAACCTGCCCAATGATGACCGCGTGGTGCAGCTCAAGGGCAGCAAGCGCGTCATGCTGAGGAATATTCAGGAAGCCAAATTCCGCAGCGTGCTGATTCCCATCGCGCGCCGCGCACTGGCGCCACAGCAGCAGGCCGACGTCAGCTTCGAACCGTTCTTCACCCATATCCTCGCTCACGAACTGATGCATGGCCTGGGACCCCACCAGATCATCATCGCCGGCCGCGAAACCAATCCGCGCCTGGAATTGAAAGAGGTCTACAGCGCCATTGAAGAAGCCAAAGCCGACGTCACCGGCCTTTTTGCGCTGCAGTACATGATGGATCACGCGAAGGAGATGGACCTCACCGGCATCCTCCCCGCTGATGAAGCCGCCGAACGCCAGCTCTACACCACGTTTCTTGCTTCGGCTTTCCGCAGTCTGCGGTTTGGCTTGAACGAAGCCCACGGCAAGGGCATGGCGCTGCAGTTCAACTACCTGATGGCCAGAGGCGCATTCGTCGCCCGCCCCGACGGAACTTTCGGCGTCGATTTCCAGAAAATCAAACCCGCGGTCCGCGACCTGACGCACGAGCTGCTGACACTGGAAGCCACCGGCGATCACGATGGCGCGAAGCAGATGCTGGACAACCTCGCCGTGCTTCGTCCCGCGGTGAAGGCCGTGCTCGATAAGCTGCAGGGCGTGCCTGTCGATATCGAGCCGCAGTTCGTGACGGCAAACGAGATCGCTCCCGATCCGAATGCCCCAGCCCCGTCCGCGCCTGCTCCACCTCCCAAGCGCAAGGCGGGAAAGCAACGCGCCGTACACGGATAGATCCAACGGCGGAATGCTTTCAGGATCCGAGAAGGTGTCCTCCTGAGCGACGCGCCTGTTTTTGTCTTATCGACCCGCGTTCCCTCCGAGTCGCCGGCCGGGAGTCGAAGGATCTGGCGTTTGCACCCACATTGAACACTCTCTCACCAGCACACCTGCGAACGACGCAGGCAATATCGGTCTCACGCACTGCTCCTTCATTTATATTGTTACCAGGGCATCCATTGCATCTCCTCGATCAACTCAATCCCCAGCAACGCGAAGCTGTGGTCACGACCGAAGGCCCGCTGCTGATCCTGGCTGGAGCCGGAAGCGGCAAGACTCGCGTCATCACCTATCGGATCGCCTACCTGCTGGAGGAGAAAGGAGTGCGGCCGGAATCGGTTCTCGCAGTCACATTCACCAACAAAGCCGCGCAGGAGATGGCCGAGCGAGTCGAGAAGCTGGTTGGCGGCTTCAGCGTTACCCGCCCGCTGGTCTCAACGTTTCACTCGCTGTGTGTTCGAATTCTGCGGCGCGACATCGAAGCGCTGCGCGTCGGTGAGGTGGGCTACCGCAAAGACTTTGCCATTTACGACGAAACCGACCAGCTCTCGGTGGTGAAGGCCGCCATCCGTCGTCTCGGGCTCGACGACAAGCAGCTCACGCCGCGTTCCGCGCAGGCGCGTATTTCCTGGGCCAAAAATCACATGCTCGATCCGCAGGAGGTGTACCTGCACTCCGGCGATCCCAAGACCGAGCAGATCGCCCATGTCTACGAGATCTACCGCCAGGAATTGCGCAAGGCCAACGCGCTCGATTTCGACGACCTGCTGCTGGAAACCGTCCGCCTGCTGAAGTCTTCCGAAGAGGTCCGCCACTACTACACCCGCCGCTTCCAGTATGTCCTCATCGACGAATACCAGGACACGAACCGCCCGCAATACGAGCTTATGCGGTTGCTCGCCGGCGAGCATCACAACGTCTGCGCCGTCGGCGATGAAGACCAGTCCATCTACTCCTGGCGCGGAGCCGACATTCGCAATATCCTCGAATTCGAGCGCGACTTCCCCAACGCCCGCATCGTACGCCTGGAGCAGAACTACCGCTCCACGCACCCGATCCTGCAGGCTGCCTCATCGGTCGTCGCCAACAACATTCACCGCAAGGGCAAGAATCTCTGGACATCGCGCGAGGGCGGCTCACATATCGGTTACTACGAGGCTCCCGACGGCGAGAATGAAGCGCTGTTCGCTGCCGACTACGTGAACCGCTACATTCAGCAGGCCCGCCAAAAAGGGCTAGAGAGCCCGCGCGCCGCCGTGCTCTACCGCACCAACGCGCAGTCGCGGCTGTTTGAAGAGGCGATGCGGCGCTACCAGCTCAAGTATCACGTCGTGGGCGGTTTTTCATTTTACGAGCGCGCCGAGATCAAGGACATGATCGCCTACCTCAAGCTCATCCAGAATCCAGATGACTCCATCGCCTTTCTGCGCGTCGTAAATACTCCCGCGCGCGGCATCGGCAAAGGCACGACGGATGTCCTCGATAAGCTGGCCATCGAAACCGGGTCTTCCCTATGGCGCGCTACCGGCCAGGCAATTGCCAACATGCTGGTCCCGGCGCGTGCTGTCGCTGCGCTCAAGACATTTCGCGACATCATCGAGGGCGGCCGCGCCATGCTGGAAGGTACTTACCCGCAGTGGCTCGGGTTCGCCGAAGACAGAAGCGACTCCGATGCCGCTGATCGTTCCGAACCCGAGCAGCAGCCTCGTCCGGCAACCACGGCTGAGCTTTTGAAATATCTCCTCGACCGCACCGGCTACATCAAATCACTCGAAGAGGAAGACACGCCCGAGTCGCTGGCGCGAATCGAGAATCTTCGAGAACTTGTAAACGCCGCCATGGATTCTCGCGACCGCGGCGAAAACATCCAGGAATTCCTCGACCACGCTGCTCTTGTCAGCGACGCCGATCAGTACGATGCGCGTGCCCAGATCACGCTCATGACCCTGCACGCCGCCAAGGGCCTGGAATTTCCGCTGGTCGTTCTGGCAGGCCTGGAGGAGGGCCTCTTCCCGCATTCGCGCACATTCCTCCATCCCGATGACATTGAAGAAGAGCGCCGCCTCGCCTATGTAGGAATGACGCGGGCAATGGATCACCTGGTTCTCAGTTGGGCGCGCTATCGCCGCCGTTACGGCACAGACATGCCGGAAGCCAGCGTGCCTTCTCGTTTCCTCGAAGAAGTTCCCGCGACGCTTCTCGAAGACCTGGGTTCCCCCGGAAAGCGTCACATTGCAGCGCTGCCGGATCGCGAGGAACGCTACAGTCCGGGTGACGATCACGATTTCGGCACTCCTCACTATGCCTACGAAGATGAGGACCAAAGCCGAATTTCCCGCTCACGAGCGCAACCGGCGCGCCGGTCTTCATACGCCGGCCCGACGTATAACTCCATCGAGAACATCGCTGAGTTCTTTGCGTCGCGAGGCAAAAAATTCTCACGCCCGAAAATGGAGGTCGAACCCACGAAGGGAAAGAAGGGCTTTCGTCCCGGGCAGCGCGTCCGCCACCCCAAATACGGTGAGGGCACCGTTTTCAAACGCGAGGGCGATGGGGACGACGCCAAGATTACGGTACAATTTCCACGCTTCGGCGTGAAAAAGCTGGTAGAAAAATACGCTCAGTTGGAAAGCTGCTGAGGAAACTGTAATCGGGTTATGTGAAATCCTGTGATTTTAGAGGGTGTCCCATCCTGGCCGTCTTTTAGCTAGGGTGGGAGGTCGAGGCGATGCCTCGCCGGAGAGGATACTGATCGAACTCATGAATACCAAGACCATCACTAATCGCCTCGAACGCAAGAAAGCCAAGCGCACAGCGCGCAAGAAGGCGCAAGCTAAAAAGCCACTGGGCAAGCGCACTGCTCCTCGGGGCTCGATGAAACGCAAGATGAAGAAGATGGTGCGAGGGCAGTCGAAACGTTAGCCGAGGCCTGGTCTTCACTGATTCAGCACTCAGCCGTCAGTTTTCGCTGGCGGCTGAGTCTTTCTTTTGTCATGCTGAAATGCAATTCGTCCAATGGAATGGGCCAGGTCTAAGGTGCCTTCAGATGGCATGTACGCTGGGGTCATGCTGAGCGAAGCGAAGCATCTAAGTATTTAGTAGCCAGGCTTACTATTCAGCTCGGTCAGTATCCTGGCCGCAGCAATGAAGCTGTCTCAAGTTAAGGAATCACTTTTGGCACGCGGAACTGCAATTAACAACCTCCCACGAACTGGCTCCCAGCTCCTGGCCCGCAAATCCATCGACAAGCTGATTGCCGAATCACAGCAGGAGGGACATCGGCTTAAGAAGAGCCTCGGCCCCTGGAGCCTGACCGCACTCGGGATCGGCGCCATTATCGGTTCCGGCATCTTTGTCCTGACGGGAACTGCGGCCGCCGGCGAGCACTTCGAGATCCCCTCCATTCTCCACGCACAGGTTCTCGATCTCATCGTCAATCTGTTCCAGCACGGCAGCTCTGCCGGCGTGTTGATGCACGGCCGCCCGCCTGCTGGTCCCGCGATCGCTCTCTCCTTCGTGCTGGTGGCGATTGCCTGCAGCTTCGCCGGTCTCTGCTACGCCGAACTGGCCTCGATGATCCCCATCGCGGGCAGCGCCTACACGTATTCGTACGCCACGCTGGGCGAGATCTTTGCCTGGATCATCGGCTGGGACCTGATTCTCGAATATGCAGTAAGCAACGTTGCTGTCGCAGTCGGCTTCAGCGGATATCTCAAGGCGCAACTCGCCGCTTTCGGTTGGGTGCTGCCCGACAAGTGGTCCAGCGCGGTCTGGGCATCGGGCCATTGGACCGGCGCTTACTTCAATCTTCCTGCGTTCCTCATTGTAATGATCCTCACCGTGCTGTTAATCCGCGGGGTGCGCGAATCCGCCGAGACCAACAACGTGATGGTCACCATCAAAATCCTGGCCATCTTTGTATTTTTGATCATCGGTGGAATGCTGGTCCGCCCCGCCAACTGGCATCCCTTCGCGCCTTCCGGTTTTGCCGGTATCGTCACCGGCGGCGCCATCATTTTTTTCACTTACATTGGCTTCGATTCCGTTTCCACTGCCGCTGAAGAAGCGCGCAACCCGCAAAAAGACATCCCCTTCGGCATCATCGCCTCGCTTGTGGTCTGCACTATTCTTTATGTGGGCGTGGCCGTGGTCTTACTTGGAATGATGAAGTACACCACGTTCGCCGAGGGCGCCGCCGCTGAAGCCCCGGTGGCTTATGCCCTGAAGCAGCTTGGTGCACGTCCGATTTTTCAAACCGCTATCATCATCGGTGCCCTCATGGGCATGTTGTCTTCGCTGCTCTGCTTTCAGTACGGCCAAACCCGCATCTGGTTCGCCATGTCTCGCGATGGTCTGTTGCCTGGCATCTTCTCCACGGTGCACGCGCGTTTCAAAACCCCGCACTGGTCTACCTGGATCGCTGGATTCGCCGTCGGCCTGCCGGCGGCATTCGTCGATATAGGCGACGCCGCCGATCTCTCGAACATCGGCACTTTGTTTGCCTTCGTGCTGGTCTCTATGGGAGTGATCTTCCTCCGCCGGACGCAGCCCGACCGCCCGCGGGGATTTCGTGTGCCGCTGGTCCCGCTGTTCCCTCTGATTTCAGTCGTCCTCTGCGGAGGACTGATGACTGGCCTGACCGTCATCACCTGGGTGCGCTTCTTCGTCTGGCTCGGTCTGGGATTGTTGGTGTACTTCCTCTATAGCCGACGACATAGCGAGTTCAGCAAAAACTAGCGCGAGTCTCCGCCTGGAATCGAGAAATCTTAATGAGTGTCATCCTGAGGGCGGGCCGACTCCGGGTCCCCAGCCGTTTTTGGTTTGCCGGGGTGGCTGGAGGCGCGGGTCGAAGGACCTTGCGGTTGGTAGCGATAAGCGTCCTACTCATTCCGCAGCCAGGTCTCCGCCATGTCGAATGTTTCGAAAGGTCGCGGCCTGGCCTCGACTCCCTTCTCACTTCACCCGATCTCCCGAGCTTACTTTCCCTCACTGCATCCCCACCGACCCGCGCACAGACTCGATGAGTTTTCCCGGGTCGTATCCGATTCCATCTTTGAACACCATCTCGATATGCTCGATATCGTGAATATCACGCGAAGGGTCGCCCTTGATCAGCAGAAGATCCGCCTGCTTACCCGGGGCAATGCTACCGATTTGGTCTGACGCCCCGAGAAACTGCGCGCCGTTATACGTTGCGATCTTGATCGCCTCCAACGGAGTAAATCCCGCTTCCACCAGCAGCTCCAACTGCCGCTGGTCTCCAAAGCCGGCAATTACCCCACCGTAGCCCGTTGGATCCTCGCCGGAAAGCAGCAGCCCCCCAGCCTTCGCGAATTCGCGTTCGAATTGCATTTCCTTCGGGAAGAGCACCGGCCAGGGTGAATCTTTGCTCTGCCCGATGATTGCACGCCGCGCCAGATAGTCCACCCGCGCATCCGGGCACAGCGCGTCAAGCACACGCTGATCCAGCGGCGGACGATTCGGAACAAACGTCTCGAAGATGGATAGCGTCGAGGTGACCGCAACCTTGTGTGCCACCAGTTCACGAATGGTCTGCTGGATTTCCGGCCCGCTCACATCCAGTTTCGCCAGAGTTTCGCGGACCGGCTTCTGGTCGGGACACACATCACGCTGCTTGCCGGGAGTGAATTCCGTATCGACTGCCAGCCCATGCTCGAGATCGTCGATCCCCAAGGCCGCAGCTTCGCGAAAACCAACCGAGCACAGGTGACCAGTAATCTTCAGACCGCGCTTGTGCGCCTCTTCGATGGCCGCAGCCAATTCGTCATGCGTGATGTGCATGTAGGCTTTGAAAGAAGTCGCGCCTTTTTCCGCCCAGAAAGCGACTGTGCGGCGCGCGTCGTCGGCATCCTTGAGCTCCCCCATGTTCACCGTGTAAGCGCCGGCTCCTTCGAGGTATGGAGCGGTGACGTACATTTTGGGACCGGGAACCTTGCCGGCATCAATCTGCTGCTTGAGAGAGAGATCGGACACGCCAGACACGGACCCAGTGGTGCGTATGGTCGTAACTCCGCCCGCCAGATACAGCCTCGGAAAGCTGAACAACTGGGGATTGTAGGTGGGCATGCGGCGTCCCGCGGGATAGAACAGGTGGTCATGCATGCCGACGAGGCCGGGCATGACGGTGTAACCGCTGCGATCGACGACGCGCGCGCCATCCGGAATGTCGGTACTCTTCGTTGGTCCGACGGTCTGAATCTTTCCGCCGCTGAGAATCACCGTCTGATCCTCGCGTGCAGCAGCGCCCGTGCCATCCACAACACGGACGCCGGTGAAAACAATAACGGACGCGTCGAGCGAAACAAAGGCGCGCACTTCCGGTGAGAGGCTGGTTTGAGCAAAGAGCGGCAGGGTGAGGACTAACGACGCAAGCAAGGCTTTCATGGCGACGAATAGAGTAACCCATCCCAAACTACAAGACCTCCTGATAAGCTGATCCGCAAAAACCTGGAAGCATCCCTATGCAAGCCGCGGATCCCATCCTTCGCGCCGAACATTTGACCCGGCGCGTTGGCGAACTCGTTATCGTCAATGATGTCAGCCTGGAACTCCGGCGCAGTGAAGTTCTGGCAGTAGTGGGACCCAGTGGTTCCGGTAAAACTTCGCTGCTGCGCCTGATTAATCGCCTCGATGAACCCACGTCAGGGACCGTTTTTGTCGAGGCCAAAGACTATCGGGAGATCCCGCCGCGCGAATTGCGCCGCCAAGTCGGGATGGTGACGCAGCGCGCATTTCTCTTTCCCGGCACTGTCACTGACAACGTGCAGTACGGGCCCGAGCAAAAGGGCGAGGAACTTCCGGCGGCTGAGGTCACAATGCTGCTGGAAAAAGTTGGCCTCCCCGGATACGCACAACGCGACGTCACACACTTGTCCGGAGGCGAGATGCAGCGCGTCTCGCTCGCTCGCGCGCTTGCCAACCGCCCCTGCGTGCTATTGCTGGATGAGCCCACTTCGGCTCTGGACGAGAAAGCCAAGCAAGAAGTCGAGACGCTGTTCCGGGATGTGGTCCGGCAGAACGGTCTGGCCGCGATCCTGGTTACCCACGACCAGGCGCAAGCCGCAAGGCTGGGCAGCAGGATCGGAGTGATCGAAAAAGGACGGCTGGTAAAGATTGGGACCCCACAGGAGGTACTCAGTGCTTAAGAGTGTCTTCCACAGTCAACTGGCTCTGGGCCTGGCACAGGCTGCAGTATCCGCAGCGCTCGTGATGTTCGTAATGCTGATAGCGCGCAGGCGGCAAATCCGGATGCAGGGCCATACCGCGCTGGCGCTCTTGCGCGGGCTCATACAGATCATGGCGGTGGGCTCCATCCTGGTGCTGCTGATGCGTGGTCCACGCTGGACCAGCATCTTCCTGCTGGCCGCAATGATTGCCGCCGCCGGTGCAACTTCCGCCGGTCGCGCCAAGAACATCCCCGGCGCATTTCAGGTCTCGACCTATGCCATCGCCTGCGGGGCGGGGTCAGTGATCGCCTTGATGACCTGGGCCGGCGCTATCGACACCGCGATCACATCCCTGATCCCGGTCGGCAGCATGCTGATCGCTAATGCGATGAACACGAATGGCCTGGCCCTGAATCGCTTCCGCGCGGAAGTGCTCTCGCACGTAGGCGAGATCGAAACCGGGCTGGCGCTCGGCGCAGGTCCACAGGAAGTCTCGCTGCCCTATGCGCAGGCGTCCTATCAGGCCAGCCTGATTCCAGCCATCGACAACATGCGCTCGCTGGGCATCGTTTGGGTACCCGGACTGATGGCCGGCATGGTGCTCTCCGGCGCCCATCCGCTCTACGCAGCGGTCTATCAGTTCGTGGTGCTCGCCATGATCCTGGCAGCTTCTGGACTGACTTCGCTGATCAGCACGACGCTGATCCGCGCCCACGCTTTTTCGCCCGCGGAGCAGTTGATTCTGCAGCCCGGACCGGCGGAGAAATGAGGGACCTGCTTTTTCCTCATCGCCGCCAGGAACTTCAGTGGGGTATTTTCTTCGCGAGCGCTCAATCGCTACGCTGCGCGGATCACCACCTCCATTTGAATCCCTTCTTGCCAACACGATGGGCTTCGTGCCAAATGTGTCTCCGGCTGGAGGACTCCATTGGACACACAAACTCCTCCCACAAAAACCCGCAAGCGGCTGCTGTCCATTGATGGCGGAGGCCTGGCAGGCCTGATCCCGGCTGAGTCCCTCATCCTCATCGAGAAGCAGCTCGACGACCTGACGGAAAGTCCGCAGCCGCTTTGCGATCGCTTCGATCTGATCGGCGGCACCAGCACCGGCGCCATCCTCGCTGCCGGGCTGGCTCTCGGCCTGTCTGCGAAAGAGCTGCGCGACTTCTATCTCAATCACGGCCGGGAAATCTTCACCAGGTCTCTCTTGCCGGTACAGCTCTGGCACAAATATCCCAGCGGGCCGCTGGAGAAGAAATTGAAGGAAGTCCTTGGGCAGGACACCACCCTGGGCAGCGATCGGCTGCGCACCACGATCCTGATCGTCACCAAGAACGCTACAGCCGGCAGCACTTGGTTCTTCACCAACAACCGCAACGGAAGATTCTTTCAGCGCGATACCGCGCTGCCGCTGTGGCAGGTCGTTCGCGCAAGCACAGCGGCGCCCACCTATTTCCCTCCGCAAAAAATTGCCATTCCCGACGACACCGGCCAAAAACAGACTTACGAATTCATCGACGGAGGCGTCAGCAGTTACAACAACGCCTCCTTCCAGGTTTTTCTCGAAGCGACCACTCCGCAGTACGGTTTCGGTTGGCCCACTGGCACAACCAACCTGCTGCTGTTGTCACTGGGCACGGGCTATAACCCGATCACCATTGCCGAGGGAAAAGCTGCGGATTACAACCTTCTCTGCTGGGCCAGATACCTGGTCAAAGAGTTGATGGCCGACGCAAATCTGCAGCAGAACATGCTGATGCACCTGATCGGCGAGCGGCCTCCCAAAGCGCAGCTTGCCGCAGCAATGAATCTATCCAGTGTTCAGGCGGGCACGCCCAGCGAAGATGCACTGAACCGGGTGGCCGCGGGATTGGGCACGAACAAGCTGCTCACCTACCAGCGCATTACCATCAGCCTGACACGCGAGCGGCTCGAGACGCTCGGTCTGGGCGATATCGATCCGGTCAAGGTCCGTGAGCTGGATGCCGCGGATCAGATCGAAAATCTTCGCCGAATCGGCGAGAAGGTCGCGCAGGAACAAGTGGACATGAAAACGCTCATGCATTTCTTCTAATTCGGAGATATGCCTGTCATCCCGACCAAGCGATGGGATCGGCTCAGGCGATCCCATCGCGCGCGGAGGGACCTGCTTTTCCCTCATCACATCCAAGAACTTCGGGTACCCACTCAAGCCCTCTTGTGGCCTGTGTGGAAACAAAAAACCTCGTGGGAACGGACGTCCCGTCCGTTCAGGTCGAGGCCTGGCCTCGACTCATTCCGTGAGCCGCAAAGCGGCGGCACTGCGTGTCCGCCCCTGAAAGCCCAGGGCCACCCTGGCGAGTGGCCCCGGAGCAGGAGACAGCCACAGAACGGAGGCGGGGTTTAGGAGCAGGAACAGGTTCCCCGGCCGCTGCCCAGGTACTGCACGAATGAGCACGCCAAGCCAAGGAATTGCAGCTCGTCCTGCTGCAGAGCGGCAAACTGGAATTCGCTTTCCGTCGCCACCAGGCGGCTGCCGTCAGGAGCCTGCAGGTGGGTGGTCCAGGCGCGCAGATCGACCGTCGGCACCGGGCTGGTCGGATCGCAATTGGAGCCGTTGTCGGACACCAGCTTGATCACGCCATCGCTCGGCGGCGGAAAGCCCGTCAACGGATTTCCGGTGAGCTCCCAGTTCACCGAAAGGGTCAGCAGGCCGTTCGCGGTGATCGGACAGGAGCAGCACTCGATCATTTCCTGGCCAGCGTCGAATACGTAGATGTCCGCGCAGACCGTGCCCTCGCTCTTGGCCAGCGGAGTCCCTTGCTCCCCTGGGTTGATAATGCGCACCGTCTGGTCGAGATAGTTGTTGCCGGTGGTTCCGGAATAACGATTGGAAAAGTAGCTGACCTGATAAACGTCGCTGATGCCCTGGGCCGTAGCCAGCGACGCGAAAGAAAACAACAGCAGCAGCAGAAGTGCGAAGGCAGCGAAGATTCGCATGAGGGTCCTCCTCGAACACAGTCGGATGGGCAGGTTTTGGGGAGGACTCTCAACTTAAGCTTCCCCCAGCCTCATGCCCGGAAGCAATCCTCCGGGTGGCCTAAGCCAAAGGAAGTGCCTAAGAATGCGTAGCCTAATTTACTAACCTAAATGTATTAGCCAATATGATTAACTGCGACGAATTGCGCCCTGTAAAACCCAGATAGCCAGGCTACCCTGCGTGTAATATCCGCCTTGAGGCTCACCATGAAGAGACACTACGTTGGACCCCTGCTTGCGCTGCTCATTGTCCTGTGTGCGACGTTGAGCGCATGGAAGACCAAAGACACCTTCCCTACGGAAAGGATTACGATTCCGTCCGCATGCCGCCCGAGGATCTGCGTGCCATGAACGATCTGGAGGAGGCGCTGCGTAAGTGGGGACGTTACATCGTGACCCTCCGGCCCGAGGGTGCAGATTTAGCACATGGAGGCTGTTAAATGAGCTCGAACCGCATACGCTTGATGGTGGGCCTCGACATTCATGATGGCAAATTCCTCGAATTTCAAAAGATCGTGGAGCAGATGATCACCGCGACAGATACAGAACCTGGCACGCTGGGCTATATCTTTTTCCTTAGCGCTGATCAGAAGCACTGCCGCTTAATGGAAACCTACAAGGATGTGCCTGCGATCACAGCGCACTTCAAAGGGACCGCAGTACAGCAATTCGTGCCACAGTTGCTGAAGGTAGCAAGCCCATCAGTCGTGGAATTCTATGGAGATCCTGGACCGGAACTGACTGCCATGGCCGCCCAGCTCAAACCCGCAGTCTTTAGGACCTGGCAGGGGATCGACCGGTGATATCGCTTGTGGGGGATGAAAAAGTCACTGAGATCGGCGGGTGAGATTTAGCCTGGTGCCGAGCTTCGCGCCGTGTTTCTCGGCGCCAAACCAGCGCACCAGTGCCAATCGCTAACCACCAAGTGCTAACTGCTGGATTTAAATGCAGGCCGCCAGGGAAGCGGCCTGCCCTGTGGTGTGAGTTGCGCAGGAAACCCGGTTGCACTCACTTCCCACTAGCCTGATCGCCCCCAACCCGCACCACCCGAAGCTGCGGGCTTGCCGATTGCGCCAGCTGCTTCTCTTCCCCAGAGGTTTCCAGTTGATAGGCTGAGTCGGCTGTCTCTGTAACTACCTGGGTTAGAAAATAGCTCTCCCCGTAGCGGTGGAAGATCAGGGCCGCTTGCCCGTCGAGCGACTTCTCTGGACGGCTGCTTCCAGTTCTCTGAACCACCGCGCTGCGCTGGTCCAGGTTTCGCAAAACCAGAATCGAGGGCCTCAGTTCCGAAATCTCATATTCCCCTGCCTGCATCGCCGTATTGTCGGCAACGAACTTGAACGGGACATTGACCCGCAATCTCAGATTGCTTTGCGCCTGGGCTACGCTGGCTAATGAACTTATCGTGATCAATGCCACTACCATCACCATCCACTTGCGATTCATATTTCCTCCTCAGCTAGGTTTCGCTCGGGAGGATTCCGCCCCACAGCGGCCCTCACCCCTGCGATGGCCCGCAAGTTCGCATTTGCGGATCGGCTATTCAATGCATGCGGGGTACATTCTTGGTCGCACCCGTGTCACCAGATAACTTATTGAAAGCACGTCCATTAGAGGTTGTCGCTAAGCACGAGATCGGCAGGAATCAACGGTCGGATGCCCCTTTTGACTTGATTGTGACCTTGTCCTGAGGTCAAGTCAGCATCAATCCCAGCATAAGGAAGGCGATCTCGGGAGGGCTCGGCCGTGGATGGGGTGGGGGACAGGAAGCGCGCTGGCAATTCAACAGGAATGCCTCGGCCCCAACCCTCATTTGACACCGTCTGGTGCCGCGATTACAGTCGTAGGCCTCTGCGGCTGTCGCCGCATCGTTCTTTTCCATTTTCGGTTCGTGCGCTCTTTCATGCCGGCGTTTTCCGCCGGCACGAAGCTTCACCGCTCGTAACCAGAGACGGTGAACTTCAAAGAGCTGGGAAGCGGGTGAGAATCCCGCGCTGCCGCGCAACTGTAAGCGACCGGACTCGCAACACGAGTTCCGACTGCGATCGGCCACTGTCCCGCCAAGCGGGATGGGAAGGCCGATCGAATTTCCTTTGTCGCAAGCCAGGAGACCGGCGCGAATCGTCTTCATTCAACCCCTTTCGCGTGCAAAGGAGGATGATATGTTCAGACTTCGCGTCGTTGCCGTTCTCTTTTTCCTTTCCCCTTCTCTATTCGCAGCCGATCTGAAAATCCGCGTCGTCGATCCGCATGGCGCCGTAATCCACGGCGCGCGCGTGATCGCGTATCGCGGGGAAAACTCCGCGCCTGCAGGCGTGCAGTCCACCTCGGCCGAGGGCCTCACCATCTTTCACGGTTTGAACACCGGCGAATACCGCATAGAAGCTCTGGCGGCCGGTTTTGCGCCTGCGTCTGTCGCCGCGTCGCTTCCGCAGTCTGAGACGGTCACGATCTCATTAACCGTGGCCGCGCAATCAGAAAGCGTTGTGGTCAGCGCGACGCGCACGCCTATCCCCGTCAGCGAGAGCGGAGCGCAGACGGAATCGTTGGACAGCCCGCAGATCGAGACCATCAATCCCGTGGACGCAGGCGACGCCCTGCGCTTCCTCCCAGGTGTGGTGATTGGCCAAAACGGCCGGCGCGGCAGCCTGACTTCCCTGTTCGTCCGCGGCGGAGACTCCCGCTACAACAAGGTGATCGTGGACGACGTCACCATCAACGATCCCGGCGGCACCTTTGACTTCGGAGTTGTGCCCACGCAGGAATTCGACCGCCTGGAATTCGTGCGCGGCGCGGAGAGCTCGCTCTACGGATCGGATGCCATGACCAGCGTGGTCCAGTTCTGGACGCGCAACGGCACCACCGTTACTCCCGAGCTGGACTTCGGCGCTGACGGCGGCAATTACGGCACGGCGCATGGATACGCAGCGCTCTCCGGCGCTCGCGGCCGCTTCGACTACAACCTGTTCGCCGATCAGTTCAACACGTCCGGCCAGGGACTGAACGACGACTACTCCAATTCCTCCCAGGGCGCGAACCTGGGGGTGCTGATCACGCCGCGAGTGTTCTTCCGCCTGCGCACGCGCCATTCGAACAGCCGCACCGGAGTGCAGTCGTTCTGGAACTTCAACGGGCAGGAACTGGTGCCGCCGGACAGCGATCAGTGGGCGCGACAGAACAATTTTCTGGCCAGCGCGGCGCTGAGCATCGCCGGGCCCTCGCGTCTGCAGCATCGCCTGGTGGGATTCGAGTATCACCACCGCCGCAATAATGTGGATACGTTCATGGATCCGGGGCGGGTGTCGCCGCTCTTCGGCAGTTTCGATTTTGCCTTCTCGGATTTCGCCAACATCAACCGCGCCGGGCTGGAATACCAGGGCGATTACCTGGCGCGCAATTGGGCGCGCACCACGTTCGGTTATCGCTTTGAGGACGAGAACGGATTCGTCGGCGACCTTACGCTGCCTCCGCTCAGCCACGCCGTGCGATTAAATCATGCAGTGTTCGCGCAGGAAGTGCTCACCTTCAGCCGCTTCTCGCTGGTGGCGGGGATTCGGGAAGAACACAACGGCAGCTTTGGAGACAAAGCTGTGCCACGAGTCGCGGCGAGCGCCCTGGTCTTCCGCGGCGGCCAATTCTTTTCCGGCACGCGCCTGCGCTTCTCATACGGCCAGGGAATCAAAGAGCCGAGGTTGGAGGAGAGTTTCGGTATCGGGGCATTCGGCATCATTCCCAATCCCAACCTGAAGCCGGAGGAGACGCGGGCCTTTGAAACCGGAATCACGCAGAGCTTCCGTGGCGGAAAATATTCGCTGAACGCCACCTACTTCAATAACCTGTTCACCAACATGATCGGTTTCAATTTCGATCCTGTAACCTTCACCAGCCAGTATGTAAATATCAATGAAGCGCTGGCGCATGGTGCGGAACTGGAGTTCCAGGCGCGTCCCACTACTCGGCTCGCCGTGACCGCGGCGTACATCTACGATTCCACGCAGGTGTTGAAGGCGCCCAACGCCACCGATCCGTTGCTGTTGCCGGGCGCCCCGTTGCTGCGCCGTCCCAAGCACGCGGGCAGTGTGCTGGTGACTTATTTGCGTTCGCGATGGGGAGCGAACCTGGGCGTGGTGGCGATGAGCCGCCGTCCGGATTCCGATTTTGAGGGATTCCAGCCTCCCGTGACCTATTCGGCGGGATACGGACGCGTCGACATGGGCGGCTGGTACACGCTCACCCACCGGGTCACGCTCTACGCGAATCTCGAAAATGCATTCGATCGCCACTACGAAGAGGCTGCCGGATATCCGGCGCTGGGCGTAAATGTGCGTGCGGGAATGCGCTTTCGGATCGGAGGAGAGTGAAAGGATCGGGGTGATCAGATGAAGTGTGGAGGGGAAAAAGAAAGTTGCCCCACCCTTCCGCCGTTTTGGCGGAGGGTGAGAGTCGTGAAAGGGCGCGACTCTAAGTCTCGCCAAGATACTCCCCCAACATTGTCATCACGATCCGACCAAGTCGGCGGGGGATCTGTTTTTCTTGACCTCTCTCAGGGGTTGCGCGGAGCGCGCCCAAGGTTTAGAAAACATCCATGAAACATGCAATCCTTGGTGCAGGTGGCGTGGGTGGAACCATCGGGGCGGTCTTAGGGAAGGACGGCGACGATATCCTGTTGCTGTTGCGGCCCGCAAGTCTGGCCCGCCATCCTGACTATTTAAAGCTGCTTTCTCCCTATGGCAGTTTCACCTCGAGAATACGCCGTGCGGCGAGTCTCATCGAACCGGTGGACATATTGTGGATCACGGTGAAGGCGCTGCACCTGGAGGCCGCGTTCGAAGAAATCCCCGGTGATGGCTCGAACATCGGCGCGGTCGTGCCGCTCCTGAACGGTCTGGATCACCTGCCAGTGCTGCGCCAGCGCTACGGATACGACCGCGTGGTGCCTGCAACCATCGCGGGAGAATTCGAGCGGATTGCGCCCGGTGAAATCGTGCATCGCTCCCCCTTTGCCCGCTTGAACATCCTGGCCAATGGTCGCGAACGGCTGGCAGGAGTGCTGGAGCGGTTGCGCAAGATTGGATTTGCCTGCGACATCTTCGACGACGAGCCTACACTGATGTGGAGCAAGCTGATTTTCCTGGGACCGTTCGCACTCGCCACCAGCGCCGCCAATCGCGATGCCGGCGGAATTCTCAAAGACAGCATGTGGCGCGAGAAACTGGAAAGCTGCGTACGCGAAGCGGTGGCGGTGGCCCAGGCCAGCGGAGCCAAAGTGGATGCCGACAAAACCCTGGCGATGTTCAAAAAGATGCCCGACGCCATGCGCAGCTCGATGTCAAAAGATGTCAGTGCTGGACGCAAGCCGGAATTGGATGCCATCGGAGGGCCAATCGTCCGCGCCGGGAAGGCTCGCGGGATTCCCACTCCTGTGACTCGGGAGTTGATGGAGATGGTAGAGACTCGCATGAAGCAAGCGGCGTGATTCACACCCTGCCGGTGATGGAGGCGGCCTTTGCGATGGTCGCCTCATTTCTGATACAAGAGAAGGTTTCGGACACGTCTCTAAGCCATGCCTATCCCGGATAAGTTAGCTGCGGCCAAGCAAATTGAAACCCTGCTGCGCAAGATCATTCAATATGGCGATTTCCGCTTGCGTTACCGCATCACTATCGATCCCCCTATGCCGGAAGACCGCGATTGGGAGCGGCCGGAAATCCTGGTAGAGCTCTCGGGGCCCGACAGCGACCTGCTCCTGGCGCGCGGAGCAGAGCTGCTGCGATCGTTTGAATTACTGGCGCTGGAGAGCCTGGAAATCGACCGCGGCGAGCACGACAAGGTGATCTTCGATTGCATGAATCACCGGGCTATGCGCCTGGAAGAGCTGCGGCTGGCCGCCAACGTCGCCGCCGAGCGGGTGCGCAAGAGCGGGCGCCCCTACGAGTTCGGCCCGATGTCGTCGCGCGAGCGGCGCATCCTGCATCTGTCGCTCCGCGAGTTCGAAGATCTGCGGACCGAGAGTGAAGGCGCAGGCGCCGACCGCCATGTAGTGCTGTTTCCCAAGGACTACAAACCTCGACCAGCGCCGCCCAGCTTCTCACGGCGGCGGTGAGAAACAGCAGTCAGCGATCAGCAATGCACTCACTAATTATTGCTGTCATCCTTAGCGACGCGCCCGTCTCCCTTTTAGACCCGCGCTTTCTGCGGGTCGCGGGCGCGGAGTCGAAGTTGAGCCGGTTAGCAGATAGCCAAGCATCGGCTTTTTCCTGAACCCATCTAAGATCCAAGCACCCAAGCTCGCGTGGGAACGGACGTCCCGTCCGTTCAGGTCGAGGCGAAAGCCTCGACAGCAGCTGTCCCACTTCGTACTTCTGACTTCACCCGCTCACCGGATCTAACTTGTTTTATTGTCATCACGAGCCGACCAAGTCGGCGAGGGATCTGCAGTTGCTTCCCCCCTCAAACCCACACTTCTGATTGAATCCACCACCTGGTCGAATTGCCTATTCGCTCCCTAGCCAATCTTCCGATGCGGGCTTTCCTCTGCTCCTTCAGACTGAGCAAATAGCACGGTTGCGACCTGCGGCCGTAGGAGGAATCTAAATGGCATTGTCGGGAAGTAAGTATTGGGCAGCTCTGTCGAACGAGACAGCGGAGTTGGTCGAGTATGTGGCAGGCAGCGTCGTAGCAGTCCACGGTGGCCGCTGGCTGGCGGCCAGCGGCGTTCATTGGCGACCGGGAGTAGTTGTGACCGCGAACCACCTGCTGCGGCGCGACGAAGATCTAAAAGTCACGCTGCCTGACGGCAGCTCGGTGCCGGGCATCCTTGCGGGCCGCGACCCCAGCACCGACATCGCGGCGGTGAAGATCGAGGGCGCTAAGCTGCCGGTCGTGGAAAGAGCCGGGCTCGAAGGATTGAAGGTTGGTCATTTTGTGCTGGCTGTCGGCAGATCTACACGAGGTGAAGTAGCGGCAAGCGCCGGGATCGTGGCACGTTTAGGTGGCCCATGGAAGACCTGGCGCGGCGGACAGATCGATCACTTGCTGCGCCCAGATGTGAGGCTGTACCTGGGCCAGGCAGGCAGCGCGCTGGTAAATGGCGATGGCAAGGTGCTGGGAATCAATACTCCAGCACTGGCACGCAGAGCGACCATTACTGTACCGGCAGCAACCGTCGATCGTGTGCTCGATGAGTTGCTGAAGCGCGGTTACATTGCCCGCCCGTACCTGGGCGTGGCGATGCAGCCGGTGCCACTTCCGGAGGATGTGTGGACCAAACTGAAGCTCGACTCGCATACCGGTCTGCTGGTCATGCATGCGGAAGCCGATAGTCCGGCAAGCAAAGCAAGGCTGATGCTGGGCGACGTGATCGTGGCCTTGCAGGGCAAGCCGGTAGGGGACGTTGGCGAAATGCTCGAGCGATTGGGCGAGTTGCACAGCGGCGAGTCTGCGAAGGTGAGTATTGTTCGTGGTGGAGAAAAGGTCGAAGTTTCCGTCACCGTTGGCGAACGGCCGCGCCGGAGATAGCCGCGGAATGCGGAAGCAGAGGCGGCAATCCCGTAAGCCCAGGATTCGCCCCGCCAAGGGAAAGCCCTCGGCAGCGCCAGAGCAACTGCGCGTGCTGATCGCGTCGGCATCGCCGCTCAGTGCTGAAGGTTTGGCGGCGATGCTGCGATCGGCTCCGGAATTTGATGTGCTGCCGCCGGTGACACTCGTCAATCTGCGGCAGCGGGCCGAGGATTCCGCAGCAGATGTCCTGATCTTCGACGCCAGCCTTTCCAACGGCGGGTTGGGGAGCCGGCTGCATGGCACAGCCGAGCTTGTGCCGACCATTGTAATTCTGGATCAGCCGAACACTGCGTTTGCCTCCCGCGCACTAGTAGCGAGAGCCCGAGCTGTGCTGACGCTTGGCTTCCGCGGCGAAGAGTTAGCAGCCGCGGTGCATGCAGTGCATGCCGGATTACTGGTGGTTAGCGCCGATCTGAGTGAGGCACTCTCGCTTGCTGATCCCGAACTGAGTCCAGACGATCAATTGCCTGATCTCGAAATCGAGGCGCTTACACCGCGGGAGCGGGAAGTGCTCGCGTTGATTGCTGAGGGTTTGTTGAACAAGGAGATTGCCGATCGTCTGAAACTCTCCGAACACACCGTGAAATTTCATGTCAGTGCGATCATGGCGAAATTGGGCGCCGGAAGCCGCACCGAAGCAGCGATGGCGGGAATACGAAGAGGCCTGGTTATCGTGTAGTCCTGTGTTGAAAGCTCAAACCAACAGGTCTTTCGACTCGGGCCCGCGCCGGTGAGCTTGGGCCTCGCTCAAAATGACAGCTGCGCGATGATCGACCCTGCTCTCGCTTGCAACCCGCTACAATCACCCTGTGAATCTCGACGACACCATCGTCGCTATCTCCACGCCTTCTGGACGGAGTGGGATCGGTGTAGTGCGCCTGTCGGGACCTGAAGCCGTAAAGATCGCGATCCCGTTGCTGCGATTGCGACGCGACTTGCAGCCCGCACATGCAATTTTTGGCGAGCTGATCGAGCCCGCCAGTGGCGAGCGCATCGACGAAGTGGTGGTCACGTACTTTCAGAAGCCGCATTCTTATACGACTGACGAGCTGGTGGAAATCTCCGCGCACGGTTCCCCCGTAGTCCTTCGCCATATCGTGGAGCTGGCAATGTCAGCAGGCGCGCGACTAGCAGAGCCTGGCGAATTCACCATGCGTGCCTTCCTGAATGGGCGCATTGATCTCACGCAGGCGGAAGCAGTGCGCGATCTCATCGACTCGCAGACTCTCTACCAGGCAAGAGTGGCAGCTCAGCAACTGGAAGGTGCGGTGTCACGGCGGCTGCAACCAGTGAAGCAAGAACTGGTAGAGCTGATCACGCTCATGGAAGCCGGAATCGATTTCGCCGACGACGATGTTCCGGTGCTGGCCTCCAACATCATCCTTAGCCGAATCGCGGAAGTACGCGAGCAGCTGGCGGCAATGCTGAAGTCATTTGCCTACGGGAAGCTGGTGCATGAGGGACTGATGCTGGCGATCGTGGGTCGCCCCAATGTCGGAAAATCAAGTCTGTTCAACCGACTGGTAGAGCGCGAGCGCGCCATCGTTACCGCCACGCCCGGCACCACCCGCGATCTGGTGAGCGAAACCGTGGCGATCGGCGGAATTCCGGTGAAGCTGGTGGATACTGCCGGCATTCGCAACGCCCTGGACGAAGCCGAAGCCATTGGCGTTCGCAAGTCGATGGAAGTGCTCGCCGACGCAGATATGGTGCTGGTGGTGGTAGATGCATCCCAGCCCCATGAGCAGGCGGAAGATCGCGAGCTGTTGCAACAAATCACAGAACGCCGCGCAATTTTGGTGGAGAACAAGGCAGACCTTGCCCTTGCGTCCGCCGATCCAACCATCGCCATGAATGGAATCAAGCACGTGCGGACGTCAGCGCTGACGGGAGTGGGCATCGCCGAGTTGCGGGAAGAAATCTTGCGCGAGATTGGGGGCGAGAATGGCGCGCAGACAGAAACCGCCTTTCTTACCAACCTGCGTCAAGCATCGCTGGTCGAAGGCGCAGTCAAAGCACTGGATGCGGCGAAAGTTTCTACCGAGAACCTCGTGCCTCACGAAATGATTCTCCTGGATCTGCATAACGCATTGCAGAGCCTCGATGAAATCACGGGAGCGACAACTGCGGATGACATCCTGAACTTGATATTCGGGACCTTCTGCATTGGAAAATAGGTTTCGGATCAGTCCGCTAGAAATTTTCCAGCAGCCAGACGTTGTTCGTGCCGACCAGCTCATTCACGGCAAGATAGCGGCCGTCCGGAGAAGGAATAGCCCACTCTATCTGGCCCTCCAGCAATTCCCGGGCGTTACCCTCGGTGTCGATTTCCAGCAGAGCGGATGTGTCCCTGGATTTGGAAGCGGCAACAATCATGGTCTTACCATCTGGCGACCAATCGAGGCTCTTGAATCCGCTCCAGCCGTTCACCGGAACATCGCGCCATTCATTGGTCGGCGGAGAGAAAAGTCGAATCCGGTCCTCTTTTCCGTTGAATTCGACGAACGCAATTTGTGAGCCGTCGGGAGACAGGCCCCAACCGTCTGCTAAAGGGGCGTGAAATTCCTTCCCCCTGCCCGTGGCTGGATCGAAGGGGTAATAGAACGTCTCTCCTGACCTAATCGCGAGAGCGAGACACAAGCGCGACGGGGCCCGAGCGCATTGAAGGTCGACGATACCGGGCTCCTTAAACAGCAACCGAGATGGCCCCCCACCCACAGGCATGCGCATCGCCATCACCGGCGAGTTAGAGTCGGTTCCGGATGCTACCAGGTAGAAAATCTCCGATCCATCGGGACTCAGTCTTGGACCGAAGTGCTGGTCTCGTCCGCCGGCGAACAATTCTGCCGTGGGCTGATTAATCGCCTGCTTGAAGATGCTCTGCATACCGTTGCGGGTGGAAAGAAAAAACACTGCCTTGCTGTCGGGCGTCCAGGCGAAGGGACAATTCACGCTGTCGTCAAGAGTGAGCCGGCGAGGCACCTTCAAACGCCTGGTGCCTGCTTCGTACTCCGCAACAAAAACTTGGGGCAACGTGTTGTTTCTCAGAACGGCAAGGCGCTTCCCGTCGGCCGTGATGCTCAACTTTGAAATCCAGCCGGCTTGTCTAGCGATTCGCACAGGCTCGCTCTTAGCTTTCCCGCTAACCGGATCCACCACAACCGACCATATAACGGAGTCCTCAGCGTTGGGTGCTTCCTCCTTCGCAGTGGAATACAAAATGCGGCCATCTGGGGACCAGGAGAGACCTTCCCTCATGAGTGAGCTAGAGAGGAGAACTCGAGGGTGGCCATCAGCTACCGCAACCGTTTCTATGGAACTCTGAGCTGAATAGCCCGGACCCTCCCGTACTCTCAGATACGCAACGTACTGCCCGTCCGGAGACCAGACGATGGGGCCGAACCAATCATCCCCTGCAGCCTGGACAATTCTGCGTGCATCAGTTCCAGCCGATTGCATGATCCAGATCTCTCTACGTCGGCTATCTTTCTTCTCTGCATCATCCATCACGAAAGCAATAGCCGTTCCGTCTGGTGAGACGACCGCGCTCTGCCCGCCATCGATAAGCCATTTGAGGCCCCCATTCATGCTGGACATTTGCCAGAGGCTCGGCTTGGCTCCTGGCACTGCTACGCCTGTAATGGCCAGGTGACTGTTGTCGGGGAACCAGCTGACCGAACCGAGATCGAATCCCGCAGGCAGCGGCAAGGATCGAATCTCGCCAGTGTCGGCGTGCCGCAAATACATTCCGGTCGCGTCCGCATAAGCCAGCAGCTTGCCGTCGGGCGAAATCGCGGCAGCTTTCAGGGCGGCCTCGCCCGAGTTTGCCGTCAACCGGCGTTCTCGGAGTTCCGGAGACCGGGAAATGTATTTCCAAATTGCCAACGTGCCGCCCGCCCCCACTACAGCCCCGATCAATGCCACCGCAAGCCAGCGGAAATGAGAACGAGGCGGCGGAGATGCCGGCTCAATCGCAGCCGTCGTATCTGTTGACAGCGGGACCGAACTGGCAGCCGCAATGATGGGTGTCGAGCCATTGACCGGGGATACAGGAGCTATGAACCGATACCCGCGCTTAGCCACCGTCTCGATGTAGCGGGGACGGTCGGCGTCGTCGTCCAGCGTCTGGCGAATCTTGCGGATGGCGGTGTTTAGGCCCACATCGAAGTCAACGAAGGTATCGGCCGGCCACAGCTTCCGTTGCAGCTCTTCCCGGGTGACGATTCTGCCGGCATTCGCCAGAAGTTCTGCCAGCACCTGAAACGGTTGCTGCTGCAATCTGAGGCGGACTCCGTTCTTGCGCAGCTCACCCGCTTGCGCGTCCAGCTCGAACTGTCCGAAGCGGATGACGCGGGATTGACTAACCTCCGGCATCCTCACCCCTGTCTGCTTGCACGGTAGCGTGAGTCTAGCACCTAATTCGCCCATCCGGCATCGTATAACCCGTACCTGCGGGCCGGATAACCAGGGGGGAAATGTTGGTGACGAGATGAGTGGTGTCTTACCAGCTTGTTAGGTGTAGTCGACTACGTACGGGCAGCGACGCAAGGAATTACGCTGGACTCGTTCTAATCAAGGAGTCTCAGAATGTTTCCAAAGAAGGGCTGTGTCTGGGCTTTGATTGTACTTACAATTTTCTCCGCCCGGCTCTCTGGCGCGTGCGGACCCGGTGATCAGACCGGTAAGGTCATAAAGATCATCGACGAAGATCTTTCTTCTCAAGGGGCAGGCGCCACCTCCAGGCCCCAGCCGCCGGGACAATCAGCCAAACCCAACCCAGCTACACTCTCGCGCTCGATTATCTTTGCCATCGGCAATCAGAGATACGGACTGCGAATCCCTCCGGGTTCGCCATCGCAGAGTCTCAACCTCAGTTCCGGTGAGGAGATCTGTATTCGTACCGAAGAAACGAAGATGCATGTGCTGACGAAGGATGGGGAACCGATTCCGGGCACCGCTCGCCCGATTCCAAGCTTGCATCGCCAATAAACAAAAAATCAGCCGGGCCTTTGCGACCCGGCTGATGCTATTCCGTGTTTTCTTGCCACTCACTGCAGCTTCGTCGATCTGGAGTTCGAGGGTCCGGTCGCGGTTATCACCACGTTGCCGATCGCCCCCGATTTCACAGTGACCGTAAAGTGCGGTGAAACTTGCGATCCCGCAGGAATCACAAGGTTTGTCTGCGAGAATGTAACGTTCGGCGAGTTGCTGGACAGGCTGACAGGGATTCCGCCCGCTCCCGCGATGGGCTGAGCGATCACGTTGCCATCCCACGTCCGCGGCCCCGATCGCTGCAGCACCACAAGGGATAACTCATCCGACTTGGTCACCACACTCTGCACAACAATGTTATCCACCTGAACTCCGCAGACAGGGCCGCCGCCTACATCGAGGCAAGTGCCCCCGCCGTCCTGGGTGTATTCGAATCTCAGTTGTGCGTTAGTGGCTGCCATGCCCGGCAGTTTCATGTGGACATGAAGCGGTACCGGAGGATTGTGCAGGAATCCGCCGAAATTATTGTCGAAATGGCGCCCCCCCGAACTGCCCGACCAGGCAGAGATGTCCTGGAAGTAGTTGCCATTGCCGCTGCGCGGGAAATGCTTGGGGAAGAAGTTGAAGCTGTCGGTGGTAAAGGCTTCCTCATATGCCTCGGGGAATACCGAACGCAGTACGTGACCTGGAGTTTGATCGGTGATGCGAAGCGTAAATCCGTCGTAGGCGAGGATGCTCTCCAGGGGATCGTCTTCCGTGTCGTAGCAGACGTCCATATCGAGGGTGACGTACTGCGAATTGGCCGGCACGGCGAAGATGGGACTGAAGAGGCGCTCGAAGCGGGTTGGGTTAGAAGTCGGAGTGGGACCGTCGATTTTATCCTGATGGAATGCGGCATTGGAGGTGGTGCCGCAGAAGGTCTTGTTGGTGGTCCACGGAACGACATTTACACCGCCGCCATGTGCCGTTGCCCAACCAGCAGGAATGGCTCCGGGAGCCACCTCGTCAAAGTTTTCCGACAACAGGGTTGTAGGCACAGGAGTTCCAGTCGGCTGTGAGTACAGCAGCCTGGTCGAGCCTTGCACGCTGAAAATGTCCAGAGCGAACTCAATCGGCGTTCCGGGCACGAACGTAGGCATAACGTAAACCAGATAGTTTTGCAGGTTCGACCGAGTGTCTCCAGGCTTCACGGTCCCATAGGGCGAGGTGGGCCCGAAGACAAAGACTCCGGGGGTAGAAGTAGAGAGCTTTCCGAACACTCCGGTGTAGTTGCCCGGCGAGGTCGCCGGATTCGTGACGTAGTTCGTAATCGGGAAGGTGTAAGCCACTACGTCCCCCGCATCAACCAGACCATTCCCGCCGCTTTCCGCAAAGCTGACCTGGCCGAGATGCAGGGAAGCCACGGGATGCGCGGTCTTCACGAAACCAGGCGCCGCTGCGGTCCCCCCCGGTACCGTGTTTCCAAGAACACTGGGATACGGGAAGCTGGCGCTGCCGGGTTCGCCGTCGGTAAAGAAAGCATGATTGGGCGCCGTGGTGAACACCGTGTAGAGCCAGCCATCCTGGGAAACCGAAGCGTTGTAGTCACCCAGATTGGGTTGTCCGGTGTCGTTTCCATAACCCGCGTGGAACGGGCGTGGCGTGATCGGCGAGGGCTTGGACCAGCTATTCCCACCATCGTCTGAATGCAGCCAGGTCATTTCCATCAGGTCGCCGTCAACTGCGACGCCCTGGTCGTCATAGACCACATTCACTCGCCCGGTGAGGTTGTCCACAGAAACCGTGGGGAACCACTGCGCGCGATCGTTGCCCGGACGTGAGCTCAACACTGTCGGCTCACTCCAGGTAACTCCACCGTCGGTGCTGCGATGAACCACCACATCGGCTCCATCGAGGTCGGCGTTCGTCGCATACACCACATAAACGTTCCCGCTATGCGGGCCCCAGGAATTGTCCACGGCAATCGATGGGAACTGATGCACGCGATCGTTACCGAGAATAAAGTCGATAAAGAAAGTGGGAATCAGCAAGGGACTTTGATCCAGCAGAACCGGAGCGCCAAAAGTGACTCCGTTGTCGTTGGACACGGCCACCTTGGTTTGCGCGGTGTAGAACGTCGATTGACCGGACCAGGCTACATAAACTTTGTTGGATCCATTGCCGGCAAATCGTGGCTCGGAACCGGTGTCGAAGTCCGGCGACCCGCTGTTCAATACAACCCCTGCCGACCAGGTTGGGGGAGTAGCGGTCATGATGTTATCGGAATAGGTGAAGCGAATCTCCACTCCTCCTGCGCCGCCATTTACAAAATTCGACCAGCTCATACCTACACGGCCGGTATCAGGATCAACCGCAATGAATTCTTTGTCCGCCGCATCACCAGGGGTGTCAGGTGTAGTCGCAGCCGTCACCTCAAACGGCCCTGCCCAGCTGTGGCCGCAGTCGGTGGAGCGGTGGATGCTCATGGTCTCCTGTCCCGCCGGATTTATGAAAATCGATGAGTAAATGAACTGGCAGCCGTTGCCACCGGGAACATACTTGACGTCGGGATCGCCAAAGACCTGGCCATGGGTAGTCGTACCAGTTGTAGGCAGCTGCTGTCCGTCGGTGAAAGTGGCGCCGCCATCGTCGGAATAAGCGAATCCCGAGACCGATAGTGGGTTCAGGCTGAAACCACGAAAATCGTTGAAGCCGATTACTACGTGCTGTCCCGTCTTATCTAGAGCGATGCTCAGCTCGGATTGCGTTGCTCCCGGGCCATCCGAAAAGCCGGTATCGCTGCAGTCCTCGTCTCCGCCAAAGCAGAGGTCGGGCTTGCCGCCGGCAGTTCCGTTAGCCAGAATGGGGATTACGCTGCCATTGGCAGTCACGCGAAAGCTCATACCCGCGCCGCCATTGGGCTGATTCTGTCTGGCTTGTTGCACTAGGTGGGCGAGCCTGCCCATGGAGCTCATCTGAACCGACTTGTCGCTAGATGCCAATTGCATCTTTGCCAATACGTGATCCGCCGCCGTCTTTCCCGGACCAGATGCGAATACAGGTGAGGAAAACAACAAGGCGCCTACGATCAGCGCCACAGTGAACCGCGTGTTCAGCGAAGCAGCGTGCATAATCATCTCCTTGGATTTTGCAGCACAGGATCTTGCAGCGCACAACCACAGAAGGGACCGTTCGTTTGCAGTTGTTAAGTGCATGGTGTCAGGCGTTGGCTAGCTTCAGAGGAAACGACGATTGCATAGGCAGCGGCAAAGCTAGGGTCGCTGCATTCCCGCAATTTGGCACGGGAGCCTACCCCTTTTTGCGAACGAGATTCAAGATGTGTTTTTTTGCAGTTATTAGGCAAAACATTGCATTGGCGAACGGGCTACTGACCGGGGCGTAGCCCGATCTTCCCCTCACGCGGGGGGCTCCCGAGGCTGCGCTCGGCCGGCGGCAGAAGGAGTTTCGGACTTGCCATTCCGCTTCTGGCCGATCTCGGACGCTGTTCAGCGCGGTTCGGCAGTGGTGGGATCGATGACGTTGCGGATTTCCGAGATACGGTTTGCCGGAAATCCTCCCTGGCTGGCGTGCTCGCGAATCAGTTGTTCGCTGGGCGCGATGTAAACGCAGTAAATCTTGTTGTCCGTTACATAGCTGTGAAGCCATTGAATTTGAGGCCCAAGGTTGCGCAACACGGTGCAGGACTTCTGGGAAATTGCTTCCAACTCCGGACCGGAAAGAGAACCCGCTCCCGGCAATTCGCGTTCGATCAGAAATTTCGGCATCCAGCCTCCGTGCAACAAGATTTCGTGGATTCAGTGATGAATCGCCGTTAGCTTCTTACTTCAGGCCAAACCACAGCAGGTAGACTGCCTCCAGAACCGCTGCCGATACCAGCAATCCCTGGCGAAGGCGCGAGCGCAGGAGCGACCGCCTCAGTTTCTTCTCTTCGGCGGAAATGGTTCCTAGCACCCCCGCAGGGACCGGATGTGTTATCGGCACATTCGTCTGCGAGACGGTGTATGTAGGTTTGGGTTTGTCGGGGAGGAAGATCTTCGGCGCACTGATCAGCGACGACCAGCGCGGCAGCAACAGCATGCCCGACGTGATCCCCGGATTTACCGGCGTGGATGTCAGGTGCAAGGGCGGAGTTCGTTCAGGCGCGACCGTATCGGCAAGATTACGCAGCAGCGATGACCACCACCCGTGACTCAATTGATCGGCAATCAGCTCTCCCACATCAATGGGCTTCGACTGCAATTCCATCGGAGCTGCAGTCTCAGGGCTGATCACATCGCCGAGATTGGTGAACACCGTACGATACCAGGGCAAGGCCAGATAGTCGCCGAGCAGCATGCCAATATCGGCAGGGTGAGAGGTCAGTTCGATCGGGGACAGTTTCTCCGGGAAAAATCGGTCGCGCGCATTCACCAGCAAGGAGCGCCAGAGAGGCTGCGATAGGCTTTCCGGCGGCGACAGATCGAGTTCCCGGTCGCTGTTCAAAGCCATGTCTCCCTGTTCCCACGACGGTTGCGCATTTTGCATCGGATCGCGCCCCAGTATCGTCCTATCGTATCAAGATTGCTGGCTCATACAAAGCCTGACTATCGACGCCCTCACAACGCTCGCAGAGGTGTTCCTATGCTTGATGTAATCCTGAAGCGATTCGAAATGCCCGATGAGACCATCACCTTCGAGAAAGGCCGCTTTGATGTGGTTCGGCTGGGTGGGATGACACTCGGCCGTGCTCGCTACGACCCCGGTTGGAAGTGGTCGGAGCACATCGCTCCGCAGATCGGTACCAGGAGCTGCCAGGTCGAGCATGTCGGCATGGTTATCTCCGGCCGCGGAGTGGTCGCTATGGACGATGGACGCATTATTGAGATGGGTCCAGGCGACGTCTTCCACATCGCACCCGGCCACGATAGCTGGGTGGTCGGCGATGAGCCTTATGTTTCGCTGCACTTTTTAGGTGCGGACGCTTACGGGAAGAAATAGACCAGTATCAGCACTCAGCGATCAGCACTCAGCCGGCACGAGCTGGTGAGATCGCGCCGTCGCCAGGTCGTCATGCAGGCCGACTCGTACTCTCTTTTCTGCGCTTGTCCGTCCAGTTCCATCTTGATAGGATTATCACCCGAGAGTAGTAACTACTTTCGACCCAGGTCGTCGAGGCTCCTCGCGCGCTTTCCGTCTGGTTCCCCAGCCACAAGCCTTAACTGTTATGCCTGCGCGCATTCTGATTGCCGACGATAGCTTGACCATGCGGCAGCAGTTGCGGAAATTTCTCGAATCCAATCGTGAATGGCAAGTCTGTGGCGAAGCTGTAGATGGCAGAGATGCAGTTGAGAAGGCCCAACTGCTCAAGCCTGACGTTATTCTTCTCGATCTGGCTATGCCGCAGATGGACGGACTCACTACTGCAAAACAAATCTTGCGGCACCTTTCGGCAGTTCCCGTAATTCTGTATACGCTCCATTCCAGTCCCCAGCTTGAATTGGAAGCCGGCAAGGCAGGAATTCAGTCGGTGGTCGCCAAGCAGGATGGGATTAATGCCCTTTCCGCAGCGATCAAATCAGCGTTGCGAACGAAGCAACCTCAGCAGCGACCATCAGCTACTCCCGCAATTCTGAACGCAGCCACTCCGGTCACAAGCGGGGTCGACCCTGACGCACCCAGCGCTTCAAACGCCGAGCCAGCGCAGAAGGAAGCGGCTGGCGGCGCCGCCGCCGTGCCAATCAAGACCGACAAGCCTTTCGACAAGGCCTAAGCGGAATTCGCGATCAGTTGTGCGCACCCGGCTAGCTACGCCGCACTCCGCCATCTCTGATCGCGGGAGCTGTCTTGGGCGGGGGAGATGTGGCAGAGCCTTTCGGGGGATACTCCAGTGTATTCCGCATGGCGCGAATCTCCTCGGGCGGAAAATCCGGGAACGGCAATTGGTTGGTCTCGCGCCATTCCTCGACCGTATGCTCTGCGGCTTCTGAACGCTGCCGGTCCAGCCCCGCGTCCTTCGACAAGTACAGGGTCTGCGACGGATAGGCGAATCCGCTTCCTGCGCCCTGCACAATATCCATGACGCGCAGCAAAAGGTCTTCGCGAATCGCGAGGTACTCGGCGAAATCGACGGTCACGATGTAGCAGAACAGTTCCAGCAACAGTGAACTCTGACTCAATTCGATGAAGCGGACCCGTGCAGAGTCGGTTTCCACCCGCGGATGCTGATACAACATCTGTCGGATTCCCACCAGCACGCAACGGAGCTGATCAGGTGTGGTTTCATGGCGCAGTGCAAAATTGGTTTTGAACAGAATCTTGTCACGCCGGCTCAAATTCTCAACGTTCATGGTGGCCAACGCTCCATTGGGTATGGAGAGTTCAGTGCGTTCCACCGTACGGATACGAGTTGAGCGCAGGCTTACATCTTCCACGCTGCCCGTGCGATCGCCGAACTGGCAAACATCGCCCACCTTGATCACTTTGTCGGCCAGCACTGAAATTCCTCCGAAGACGTTCTCCAGCGTTTTCTGAGCGCCCAACCCCAAGGCGATTCCGCCAATACCGAGGCCCGCCAGGGCGGCAGTCGTATCCACTCCCAGGGAAGAGAGAGCAGCTACAAATCCCGCGGTCACCACCAGCACCTTCAGCACACGCTGAGCGAGCAGAATTAGTGAACTCGCTCCCGGCCGGCCGCGTGCGGCTCGTTCATGCATCTTCAAGCTGAACCAATTAATCGCCCGCGATGCCAGCCAGGTAAAGCCAAAGACGAAGGCTAGCTTGAATAAGTAAGAATAGTAATGCCGTCCCAGCAGGGAAAAGCCGATCGCACGCACGCAGATCGCGTTGATAACCGTGGCAATCAATAGCACGAATGGCTGAACGAAAATGGTGCCGAAATGCTGATCAGGTTCCCGCTTCCGTAGGCGTATCGCAAATCGCCGCGATAGTTGAAAGAGCTGGACAGTTCCCCAAGCCAGCGCAACCGAAAATGCCAGGGAGATAAGGAACGCAATCCATCGCCACAGCGGCATGGTAAAAACGCGGTTCTCTACCAGGCTCTTCGGCAGCTTGCTTTCCAGACTGCTCTCCTGGATATCCCCATAAAGGGCGGGCACCTTCTGCAGAATTTCCCTGGAGAAGAGCCAGATCATCCCTGCCTGCGGATCTTGTACCCGAACCAGGCGCACCTCATGTTGTTCGCCATTGACTTCGAACGTCCCGATCCGTTCTTGGTCGGAAGGGATGCCGGCTTGGACTGAGCCTTCCGGCTGCTCGCTGATTTTGCCCACATTACCGACGAAATCGCGGTCCATCAGCTTGTGCAATTGTTCTGCCAGTTGTTCGCCATCCGTGGCGCGGCTGCTCTTGGTCATTTGCAGGTAGTCAGCCGCTCCCTTGTAATTTCCTACTTGTGCACTCTGCAAGAATCCGAGGACGGTGCCTCGAGGAGTTCGACGGCCGAGTGGGTCACTCGGCTCGGGCGCTGGCGAGGGCGCCGGCGGCGAGGAAGAGGTTGGGGCTGCCCCCTGTTTTGTTTGGGCGCCGCCCAGCAACGGTATCGCCTGCGTGGACACAACCGTTCCCGCGCAGATCAACACTAAGACAATTGCCCTGAACAGCTTCATGATTCGTCTCTAAACGAGGGCCTGAAATCGCTAGCTGGCAACCGCCAAACTCCCCCCGGCGTAAATTCGGGTCGCGACCGCCTTGCCCTTGTCTTCCAGAAAATCCTGGCGCGTGGCGGCGCCCAACATCTGGATTAGCCGCGCTACAGCGCCTGTCCAACCCGTCTGATGGCTCGCTCCCAGCCCTGCGCCGTTATCGCCGTGGAAATATTCATAAAACAGAATGTGGTCACGCCAGTGTGGATCGTTTTGGAATTTCTCGCTCCCTCCGTAAACCGCGCGCTTACCAGCGCGATCGCGAAGAAAAATCTTCGCCAACCTGCCACCAAGTTCGAAGGCAATATCGCCAAGTGTCATCAATTGACCAGAGCCGGTCGGGCATTCCACCCGGAAATCATCGCCGTAATACTGGTAGTAAACCAGCAAGGCTCGCAGAATCAGTAGATTGATCGGGAACCAGATCGGCCCTCGCCAATTGGAGTTCCCCCCGAACATGCCATTGTTGGATTCCGCTGGCATGTACTGCACGCTGTACTCCTCCTCATGCACCTTCAGCACGTAAGGATGGTCCAGGTGCCAGCGGGAGAGTGAACGAATCCCATAGTCGCCTAGAAAACGTTCTTCGTCGAGCATCCGGCCAAGGACCCGCCGCAACTTCTTCTCATCCATGATGGCCAGTAATCTGCGCCCTGCCTGGCCCGGTTTATCGACGGGATGTATGTTGGCAACCAGATCTGGTCTCTTATCCAGAAACTTCTTCACCCTCGTGGCGATACTCGGAAACTTGTCCAGGGCTGCCTTATGCACCAGAGTCACAGCACAGAAAGGAAGTAAGCCGACCAGGGAGCGCACTTTGATGCGTGCCGCCTCGCCATCCGGGAGTCTCAAAAGGTCGTAGAAGAAGCCATCTTCCTCATCCCACATCTCGTCAACATTGATTCCCACCCGGTCCATAGCGCCTGCGATCCAGAAGAAGTGCTCGATGAACTTCAGAACCATCGGTTCATAAGCGTCATCCAGGGTAGCCAGTTCGAAAGCAATTTCGCACATCGTCTGGCAGAAGAACGCCATCCATGCCGTGCCATCTGCCTGCTCCAGGTAACCTCCCGTCGGTAGCGCAGAGCTCCGGTCGAATACGCCAATGTTGTCCAGCCCCAGGAAGCCCCCCTCAAAGACATTTCTCCCCTCACAGTCCTTCCGATTGACCCACCAGGTGAAATTCAGCAGCAACTTTTGAAAGGCGTGTTTCAAGAATTCCACGTCACCTTGCCCGCGCATTTCACGTTCCAGTTGGTAAAGATAGTAGGTCGCCCAGGCGTGCACCGGAGGATTTACATCGCCAAAATTCCATTCATAGGCCGGAATCTGGCCGTTCGGATGCAGATACACCTCGCGCAACATCAGGTCGAGCTGCTGCTTGGCAAAATCAAGATCAACCATTGACAACGCCACCGTGTGAAACGCCAGATCCCATGCTGCGTACCAGGGATACTCCCATTTGTCCGGCATAGAGATCACGTCGTCATTGATCATATGAAACCACTGCGTGTTGCGTGTGCGGGCGCCTTTGCCGGACACCGCATCCACACCATGCTCATCCAGCCAGCGCTCCAGATCGAAATAGTAGTACTGCTTTGTCCAGAGCATTCCCGCCAACGCCTGCCGCATCACGGATTTCTGATCGTCGTTCAGTGCTGGGGGAGTGATGGAGGCGTAAAAATCGTCCGCCTCCTGCAGACGCTTGGCGAAAATCGTATCGAAGTGCTTTCCAAGCGGATCACCGCCGGGATAGGACTGAGAAAGCAAGGCCGGAGCAAGGCTAGTCAAGCGTAAACACACATCCCGGCTGCCGTTTGCAGGAACTTCGATCTGATAATGCGCTGCTGCTTTGGTGCCGGTCTTTTGCGGATTTACCGCCTTGATATCTCCTTCAACGATGAAATTGTTGATCCCGTCTTTCACGTACGGACTGGTATTCGGAGTATGGAAGAGCCGTTCATTATTGGTTTCATTCTCCGTAAACAGCAAAGGAACGGCGGCATCGCAGTACAAGAACCGTTCACCCAGGGTTGGGTGTACCACCCGAATTCCCGAAGACTTCCGCCCCTCCAGTTGCTCCAGCTGGGGCTTACTCTCTCCTGCCCATGACCAGGTATTACGGAACCACAGCGTGGGCAAGATATGCAGTGTCGCCGCATCCGGACCGCGGTTGCATGCCGTAATCCGAATCAGAATATCGTGAGCCGACTCTTTCGCATATTCCACAAACACGTCGAAGTAACGATCATCGTCAAACACTCCGGTATCCAGCAGCTCGTACTCCATCTCTGTTCGAGCTCGTTTGGTGTTCGTCTTTACCAGGTCGTCATATGGATAGGGATGTTGTGGATACTTGTACAAATACTTCATGTAGGAGTGCGTGGGAGTCGAGTCCAGGTAGAAGTAGTATTCCTTGACGTCCTCGCCGTGATTGCCCTCGGCATTGGTTAGCCCGAACAGGCGTTCCTTCAGGATAGGATCCTCTCCATTCCATAGAGCCAGGGCAAAACACAGTCGTTGCTTTTCGTCGCAGAACCCGGCTATCCCATCTTCGCCCCAGCGATAGGCACGAGAACGTGCTTGGTCGTGGGTAAAGTAGCTCCAGGCATCACCATTGGCACTGTAGTCTTCGCGCACCGTGCCCCACTGCCGCTCACTCAGATACGGACCCCAAAACCGCCATGCGGCCTCAAGTTCCCGCATATCGTCCAGTCGTTTTTGCTCCGACGTTGTGGCCATACTGTCCCCCTTGTTTTGCTTAGATAGTGTGAGCTGGAAGCTATCGGCCAACGCTGAGGGGAGCTGCTGACTAAATTCCGCCTCAGACAAATTCACTAACTGTTCGACGAGAGTGTTATACAGCTTCGCGATACCTGCAAGCCGTGCCTTTGCGTAAAACGAAAATCTCACAGATTGTTTTGCACACTGAGCAAACAGATTTGAGCCCTGGGCCAATCCCAATGTCCGGGCAAAGCGCCGCTGGTTTAAAGTTCAGCCTCCGCGCCTATACGTCCAGGCCTAAACGCGAACTGCATTTCCCACTAACAACAGAGCCAGATGCTCTCTACACTCGAGGTGAGAAATGAGTCTCTCTAAGCGCACAGCAGCGGAATTCTTCGGAACCTTTTGGTTGGTCTTTGCAGGATGCGGCAGTGCCGTGCTGGCCGCCGCTTTTCCGCAATTGGGCATCGGTTTTCTCGGCGTTGCCTTCGCCTTCGGGCTGACCCTGCTTACCATGGCCTTCACCATCGGTCACATCTCCGGGTGTCATATCAATCCGGCAGTTTCCGTCGGCCTGGTGGCGGGAAAGCGCTTCCCTGCGGGTGAGCTGATTCCCTACGTGATTGCCCAGGTTGCCGGCGCCATCGCTGCCGCGGGTGTGCTTTACGTCATCGCCAGCGGCAAGGAGGGTTTCACGACGGCGGCCGGCTTCGCTTCCAATGGGTATGCGGCACACTCCCCGGGCGGCTACAGTCTCTTATCCTGCTTTGTAGCCGAGGTGGTGTTGACTTTCTTCTTCCTGATGATCATCCTTGGTGCGACTGATAAGCGGGCTCCCCAGGGTTTTGCCCCTATCGCCATCGGACTGGGCCTTACTCTGATCCACCTCGTCGATATACCGGTGACGAATGCTTCAGTCAACCCGGCTCGCAGCACTGGTCCCGCCATCTTTGTCGGAGGTTGGGCCCTGGCTCAGCTGTGGTTATTCTGGGTGGCCCCCATCCTGGGAGCTGCAATTGGAGGCTTCGTCTACAGCCAACTCTTCGGAGAATAGCTGTGCGATCCTGTACCAGGCCCGCTTGTCCTTGACTCTGTCGCGCCGGAATTAAATTTCTTGCTTTCACTTGGGGGGATTCCATGAAGAATCGTTGCCCGATCACTTTGCTGGTTCTACTGGCGCTTCTATCGATCACGGCATGCAATAAACAGCCAGCTTCCAGCGACAACACACAACAACAGCAACAGCAACAAGCTGCTTCTGGCCAGCAGTCTGCTTCGCAAACAGGCCAGCCGCCAGCTTCAGCGGGAGGTGGAATGGACCAGACTGCCCCTCCTCAGACTCCACCCGCAGCTTCCGAAGCCGCCAAGCCGCCTGCTGAAGCGGAAAAAGCCCCACCACCTCCGCTGGTGGTTCCAGCAGGCACCGTCCTTAAGGTGCGGCTGGATTCGGCGGTGGGATCGAAGACCAGTCAGGCGGGACAGCCCTTCAGCGGAAGTTTGATGTCTCCAGTATCTGTCGGAGGAGCAACCGCCATACCGTCCGGGTCCGCGGTTGAAGGCGAAGTCGTGGAAGCCAAAGCTGCCGGCAAGTTCAAAGGGGCTGCCACTCTCAGCTTGAGGCTGACTGGAGTAACTGCACGCGGGCATCATTACAATATCGATACCGCAACTGTAAGCCAAACGACCACCGGTAAAGGCAAGCGCACAGCTGCCATGATTGGAGGCGGTGGTGCCGGTGGCGCACTCATCGGGGGCTTGGCTGGTGGCGGTAAGGGAGCGGCCATCGGAGCGCTGGTCGGAGCTGGCGCAGGTACTGCCGGATCGGCACTGACGGGTAATTCCCGTGACATTTCTCTGCCCGCGGAGACCGCCCTGAGTTTTAAATTGGCTGCACCGCTTACCATCAAACGCTAGTCAGCTTGTCCTGGAGTTGATTGCATCTTCGGCGCGGGGTAATTCCTGCGCCCTTTCTATTTGGCTTGTGGCGTGGCTCTCACTGCGGGGCGCGCCTTACGGATGAGGATGGGGACACCGCAGCTCGTCTCCAGCAGGTGCCTCGCCGCTGCCAGTTTTTCCGCGCGACGGCTATCTGCCCGGTATCCCGGCGCTCGCACAAGGACACAATTGCTAAGCTTCTCGAGTTTCACATCGTGAGCCAGGCCATTGTGGGGATTATCGAAAGCGTCCGCCAGCCGCAGCACCCCGGCGAGGGACTTGACCATCCGTTTGTGTTCCGGCGTAAGCTCCTGAAAAAGCCTGTGATCCGTATGCGGTAATGCGCCGCGATGATAGCGGGCAATCAGGGCTGCCATTTGCAGCTGCTCGCGCGACCAGCCTGGCGGTAGGTCCAACTCCGCGATCAACCTCTGCGATCGCTTGTGATGACCTTGCGCGCTTTTCGCGCGCCCCACTTCGTGTCCCCATACTGCTGTCTTCAGCAGATCTCGGCACGGTATGCCGTCGCTGGCTTCGGGCAACAGACCGAATCGGCGCAGGCCATCATGCAACTGCAGGCTGATCCGTAACACCCGTTGCGTGTGCAACGGATCAGGATCGAGAAATGCCGCCCAGATCCGCAATTTGCGTTCAATAGCCTTCTTCAGCCGTTCTCCCGTTGGAAGCCCTGCTCGCCAGACAATCCATAGCGAGCTGCGGCCAACCATCTTCTCGCGATATCTCTTCAGTCGTAAGTCCCGTTCCTCGCGGATGCGCTTTCGCCAGCGAGCGCGGCCCTTGGAGCTGGCATAGGCTCCAATCTGTTGGGCCGTATCTTCCAGCACATCCAGATCGTGCACTTCACCCAGCAGGTCCTGGAGTTCTTTCAAGTCCTTGCCCCACGCCTGGTGGGGCGCAGGCAGGAAGTTCTCCACCATGTAGCGGAATTTCTTTAACCCGATGCGCACGGCATGATAGGCCGTCTTGCTGCGGTTACGCATGGCTACCCGATGCAGTTGGTAGGCTTCCTGCAATCTCTCGAGCGCAACCACCTGGAATAAGTCGCCGCCGGGACGGAAACGGCGCGCACGCTGCTCCAACTCCACCGCCCACTCCGACCATTGCTTGCGATCGAAGCTGTGCAAGGCAGCGGCCGCATGGTGTTTCAACTCGCGTTCCCGGCGGACGCAGTGGTCGATCAGCCGCTGCGTCACCAGATCATCTTCGCTGCCCAGTTTCTGAACCCATTCGTGCATGACCTGGACATCGCGCAGTTCTCCCAGGCTGCTGAAAACCGCCTTGCCGGCTTTCTTCATTTTCCGCCATGCCGGCGCCGGATCGAGCGCGCGAAAACCGTCTGCCATCGAGCGGCATCGGCGAATCGCTACCCGCAAATCATGCACCGGATCGGCTGAAAAATCGGTTGCGGCCTTATCAGCCTCCTTCAACACCTCTGCCATCCAGTAGCCGATACCGTTGTTCTTCTTGTTTTTCGTGTTGGCTGTCATGCCGACATTCCCTGCCTGGCGCATTGACCCGGCACTCTAACCGTCCGGTTAGCGTCGTCCAGAGAATTTTACCGCGCTGCCGGCTGCAGCTTCACTCGCCGAAAAACCGCATGGACCAAAACAGTCGCTCGTTTCGAATTTGAAGCAACCTTAATCTGTTCCGCCGGGCAACTTTCTATATAATCCAGCGCATTCCATCATGGACTTCGATCAGCTCACAACCTTTGTCGAGGTTGCCAAGCTCGGTAGTTTTTCGCGCGCGGGCCAGAAAGTCTTCCGCTCGCAGTCGGCGGTGAGCGCGCAGATCCGCCAACTGGAGGAGGAGTACGGCGAAAAGCTTCTCGACCGCGCCGGCAAAACCGTGCGTCTGACCCCCGCAGGTGAAGTCTTCTTCGAGTATGCCCAGCGCCTGCTGAATCTGCGGCGCGAATCCTTGCGCGCGGTCGCCGACCAGGGGAATGCCCCGCGCGGCGTCCTCGCCATCGGCGCCAACGAGGCGACCTGCCTCTACGTCCTGCCCGATGTCTTTGCCGAATATTCGCGCCTCTACCCCGACGTGCAGATCAGCATCTACCGCAACTTTAGCAGGAAAATTCTGGAGCGCATTGACGATGGCTCCATCGACGTGGGCATCGCCACCTTGCCGGTTAAGGCGCCCAGCCTGCACATCCATCCTATTTTCCGCGACCGTCTCATGCTGATGGTCGATGCCAAAAATCCGCTGGCTAAGCGCTCTGCAGTTCCGGTGAGCGTGGTCGCCGACCAACCTCTGATTTTTCCCAAGACCGGCTTCACTCGCCAGATCCTTGATCGTCTGTTCCGGCCGTTTCAGTCGCAATTGCAGATACGTATGGAACTGCCCAGCGTGGGCATGATCAAGGGATTTGTCGCTGCCGGGCTGGGAGTCTCCATCATCAGCGCCAGCTTTGCGCGCGACGAGGTTCGTTCCGGACAGGTGAAGTTGATTCCGCTGGAGGATTGCGATCTGTGGCGCGAATTGGGTGTCATCTACCGCAAGGACCGCAGCCTCCCCCGCTCCGCCACCGCATTCATTGAGCTCATCATGCAAACTACCGCCAAGAAATTCGGCACCAGCCGCGCTGCAGATAGTTAATTCGATTCACTTTCCAACTTTCGATTTTTCGATTCGCAACATCACAATTTTGCGTTTCTCTTTTGCAGGCCTACGCATTTCTAATGACACTGGTTGATTTTGTGCAGCTGCCGAAGCTGGTTTATGGAGAGACGCTATGATTTGTCCATACTGCCACGTTGAGTACACGGCCACACGGCCGTGTTTCTGCCAACCGCGGGCTGATGCTGCAAAAGCGGAGAGCGCAGAAGCCAAGCCGGATTCCGTGGCCGTGGATCTGCCTCCGGCAGGTCTTGATAATCCTTTCTGGAACTGATTGCACACCTCCTTCGCTAACTTCCTCCCTTTGGAAACGGCCGCCGTAAAAGGCGGCCGTGATTTTTGGGGGAAACAATCAGCTCAGGGTCTTAGCACAATCTCCGCAGCGCCAGTTTCGCGGCGAAATATCCGCACATGCCATGCACGCCCGGGCCTGGCGGCGTAGACGACGAGCACAGATACAGCCCCTTTGCCGGCGTCATGTAGAGTCGAGCCGTCGGCCGAAAAATCATCTGCTTCAAATTCTGTGCCCCTCCACCAATGTCTCCGCCAATCAGGTTCTGATTGCTCTGCTCGAGCGCTGCCGGGGTCATTACCGAACGACCCATGATCCGTTTTCGAAATCCAGCAGCGAAGCGCTCGATCTGCGCCTCGATACGTTCGCACATATCAAACCTCGATCCATTCGGAACATGACAGTAGGCCCACGCAGTGTGACGCCCAGCAGACGTCCTCGTGGAGTCAAACAGAGTAGGTTGCGCCAGGATCACGAACGGCTTCTCAGGATGGCCTCCTCGATTCACTATCTCTTCTGATTGGATGATCTCCTCCAGGCTGCCACCGATATGAACGGTCGCAGCGCGCAGGCATCCCCGATTGCTCCACGGAATCGGCGCCTCCAGCGCCCAATCGACCTTGAAAGCTCCCGGCCCATAAACCCACCGCAAGAGCTTGGCATGAAAGCCAGCCGGCAGACGGTCGCTGGCAATCTCAGCCAACTGCCGCGGAGTCAGGTCGCAGAGGATCACCCGAGCAGGAGGAAGTTGTGCCAGAGATTCCACTCGCGTGTTCGTCAAAACCGTGCCTCCTAATGAACGAAAATAGCCGGCCAGCGCATCGGAAATCTTCTGTGCCCCTCCCTTAGGAATTGGCCAGCCGCCGGTGTGTGCCATCGCATGGAGAACCAGGCCGATCAGCGATGAGCCAGCATCTTCCAACGGCAGCGTCGAATGCGCCGCTGACCCAGCCAATAGCGCACGCGCTTCTTCCGTTTTGAACTGCCGCGCGATTCCTGCCGCCGACCGCAATCCCTCCAATCCGAAGCGCGCGAGGTTCCATGGCCGTCGCGGCAGCTTCCCTGAAGCCATCGCCAGCGTCTGCTGCCATGCATCAATGCAGGGCCGCATCAGCCGGCGATAGCGCTCTCCGTCAATAGCCAGATTTTCAGCCGTCGCTTCGAGCGAGCGTTCCGCAACGGCGGCGCGCCCGTTGCCCAGAGGGTGAGCGAAGGGTGCGGGAGGCTGGATCCACTCCAGGCCGTACTGGTTCAGCGGCAGACTCAGAAAAAATGGCGACACCACCGCCAGCGGATGTACCGCAGACGCCGGGTCATGCACAAATCCGGGAAGGGTTAGTTCAGCGGATCGGGCCCCGCCTCCAAGGATCGCTTGCGCTTCCAGCACTGTGACCTTCAGCCCAGCCTGCGCCAGCGCAATGGCCGCTGACAACCCGTTCGGACCCGATCCTATTACGATCCCATCTGACGGCGGAATGTCCAGTTTCGTCATCATCTCAACTCGCTCGCGCTCAAAACCCGGCACGAGCCTGTTGACGCAAGATCCACGAACTCTCATGCCCAAAGGGATGGCGGTGTTCGACACTCTTAGCTTCTGGCTGAAGTCCTGCGCATCAGCAGAGAGATAGTCAATCCAATGCAGAACATCAGCGCCAAAATGCCATTCACGCGGGACGCGATCGTGACTGGTCGCGGGGAGTGGGGAACTCCAGAGAGCGGCAGCACGATCAGATTCATGATCAAGTACACCACCACGCCATAAAGCAGGCCGCTGATCACCGGACGGCGGGTGAGGATCGCAAGCTTGCGGCTGGCCACATAGAAAATGGCGGTCCAAATCAGCGCGATCAGGTAATGCAGCACCAGGCCGAGCGCGACTGATGCCAATCCGGCGCGGAACGACCTCATGCCGATCAGACCGCTGGCGATGTATTGAAATACCCTCGTCGGGCCGAAGCCGCGGAAATAACTGAAGATGAGGGCATCGGCGATGTCGAGCGTACCGGCAATCAAGCCGACCCACAGAATTGTAAAGAAGGGCTTCGATGGTGAGGAATTGATAGTGAGGGCTGAATTCAAACTATCCGACCAAGTCTCATTCAAACATAAAAGCCGCCATTTTCTGGCGGCCTCATGTTCATTCTCGTTGGCTTTTAGTTCTGGTCGTTGCTCGCCCGCTTCCAGGACATCAGCTCTTCAATGGTTGATGTCGCACTCGATGCCGGGTGCTTATACGCCTCCACATCGGCGCGGGTGGCTTCTTCGCCTACCGCACGGATGCTCAGTCCGACCTTCTTCTCCGCCGGGTTCATCTTGATGACCTTGAAGTCGTACTCGTGACCGGCTTCCAGCTTCAACGGCGCTCCGTGTTCATCCACCGCTTCCGAGTTATGACAGAGACCCTCTACGCCCTCGGAAATTTCGACAAACGCACCGAAGCTTGCCAGCCGCAGCACCTTGCCGTGAATCACGTCGCCCACCCGGTGTTGCTGGAAGAACGTCTCCCACACATCGGGCTGTAACTGCTTCACACCGAGAGAGAGCCGCCGGTTCTCCGGCTCGATGCCCAGCACGATCGCCTTCACACGGTCGCCCTTCTTCAGCACTTCCGAAGGATGCTTTACGCGCTTGGTCCAGCTGAGATTGCTTACGTGGACCAGGCCGTCAATACCATCTTCAATCTCGATGAATGCGCCGAAATCCGTAAGGTTCCGAACCCGGCCTTCGACCGTGCCGCCAACCGGATACTTCTGGTGCAGGGTCTCCCACGGATTTGACAATAGCTGCTTCAGGCCGAGGGAAATCCGCCGCTCCGGTCCGTTCACGTTGAGTACCACGGTTTCGACTTCGTCACCCACGTTCACGATCTTCGAGGGGTGCTTCATGCGCTTGGACCAGGTCATCTCGCTTACGTGCACCAGCCCCTCAATCCCCTGCTCCAGTTCAACGAAAGCGCCGTAGTCGGTCACGCTGATCACGCGTCCCTTGACGTGTGCGCCTACCGGATAGCGCTCCGCTGCGTCCAGCCAGGGATCGGGCGTCAGCTGCTTGAACCCGAGGGATACGCGCTGCTTATCCTTGTCGAACTTCAGGACCTTGACCTGGATCTGATCGCCGACATTAACCAGGTCGCGCGGATGCGTCAGGCGTCCCCAGGACATGTCAGTGATATGCAGCAGGCCGTCGATTCCGCCCAGATCCACGAAGGCGCCGTAATCGGTCAGGTTCTTCACCGTTCCGGTCAGCACCGCGCCTTCCTGCAGATGTTCGAGTGTCTTGTCTCGCTTGGCCGATATTTCCTCGTCGATCAATTGCTTGCGCGAAACCACGATGTTGCCGCGCTTCTTGTTCAGCTTGATGATGCGAACATCAACGTTCTGGCCCTTCATGCCATCCAGGTTGCGCACCGGGCGCGCATCCACCTGCGATCCCGGCAAGAAGGCGTTCGCGCCGAGGATATCCACCGTAAGTCCGCCCTTGATGCGGTCCACCACCCGCGCCTTGATCGCGGTCTTCTCGTTGTACGCCTTCTCGATCTCATCCCAGGCGCGCAGCCGCTGCGCCTTGCGGTGAGAGAGGTTGACGTAACCCTCCTCGGTCTCGCCCTTCTCGACCATCACGTCGATCTCTTCCCCGGGCTTGACCGTTACGTTGCCCTCGTGGTCCTGCACCTCGGCGATGGGTACCATGCCCTCCGACTTGGTGCCGATATCCACTACTGCGTGGGTAGGAGTGATCTTGAGGACCAGGCCCTTCAGCAGTCGATCGTCAGAGAGTGCCGGCTCGGGTTCGGCGTTGAAGGTTTCCAGCGCGGTGGCGAAGTCTTCCATCATTTCTCTTTCGTTCCGGGAAGCGCCGGCGCCAGAGCGTTGAGCCGTGGCAGTTTCGGCTTCGCCAGAACGCGACTCCACATTCCTGGATTCCTGGGTCGCGCTCGCTGGCTCGGATGCACGTTCCTCGACAGAAGCCTGCGTGTTGGACTGAGATTCTTCGCTGTGAACTACGGTTTCGTCGTTAAACAAAGCCATGATTGGTGCACCTGATGCACATGGATGATACGGGGACTTCAGCGCTTTGCGGACTGCTGGCGTGGTGCTGCGGGTGTAAGCCCTGTTCCAGGCTGAGACGGTCCAGCGGCCGGATCTTGCAGAAGCTTGCTGCTCCTCAAGACCTCTCGACTATAGCAACCGCTTGTTGCGAGTGTCAAACAACTCCGGCGCTTTTTTCCTGATGTAAACAATAAATTTTCCGCAATTTAATGTAACGACTCCGTAACAAATTTCATCACGCCACGAACGCTGTTTTTTTCCTCCAGCCTGGCCTGATTTTGCGCCTCTGCTACCCTCTTCCCACCTATGGATTACCTGTGGACACCCTGGCGCTATGCCTATGTCACCCACGCCGACCAGATGCCCGCCTGCGTATTTTGTGCCATGGCCGCCGAGCAGGACGACCGCAAATCGCTCATCGTGCATCGTGGCCCGTCGTGCTTCGTGGTCCTGAATGCGTTTCCCTACACTTCGGGGCACTGCATGGTCGTACCCTACCAGCACCTCGACCAGCTGCAGTCGCTTCCGACCCCTGCTGCCGATGAGATGATGCGCACTACACAGCGGTTGGAGACGATCCTGCGCCGTCTTTACCACCCTGACGGCATCAACCTGGGTATGAATATCGGGAAAGCCGCAGGCGCAGGCGTGGCAGGACATATCCATATGCACGTGCTGCCGCGCTGGGTCGCCGACTCCAATTTCATGACCACCGTAGGGGAAACCCGCGTTCTGCCTGAGGACCTGCAGACTACCTACGACCGCATGAAAAAAGAGTTCACCGCCACGGATTAGTGCGGATTTCCACGGATTTCTCTTATTTCTTGGCTCTTAAATAGCGAAATTGACCGCGGCTGACTACAAATGCGGCCGGCTCGATGTGTCATGCAGCCCGGGAATACGGGTACCGCAACCATGCAAGCAGGAAGGAGCCCATCTCTGTCCGTCTTATGATCTAACGCTCTAATCCCTCTGATCCGTGAAATCCGTGGCTGGTTTCATCGCGCCTGCTGTGCTCAGTCGGAATCAAGCAGCCATGGGCTACGTCGCATACCACGTGCTCGAACTGGATGGTGGTGTGGCGAATCTGGAATTCCACCGCCAGCTTCTCCTGCACCTGCCGCAGGATCATCTCGCTCTCCGAGGGGGGAATGTCGGCGATGCTGACGTGACAAGACAGCGCGTGAGTCTGGCTCCCGATGCTCCAGATATGCAGGTCATGAACGTCGTTTACGCCTTTAATGCCGCTAATGCAGTCGGCTACCCGCTCCAACTCCATCCCGCGCGGAATGCCCTCTAGCAGTATATTCAGCGTTTCGCGCACGATCCCGAACGAGGACCACAGGATCAGGGCTCCAATGCCAAAGGAGAGCGCAGAATCGATCCACTGCTGGCCAGTCAGCAGAATAGCGACCGCGCCTACGATCACCGCCGCCGTCGAGACGGTGTCGCCGAACATATGCAGGAAGGCGCTGCGTATATTCAGATCGCCGCGGCTCTCGCGAAACAGCATGATGGCGATCACTCCGTTGATCAGCATGCCGACGACGCCTACCCAGACCATGGTCCCGGCGTGCACTCCCAGGGGCATGTATAGGCGCTTGATCGCCGCTACCAGAATGTAGAACGCTACCGCGACCAGCGTCAGCGCGTTCAGGAACGCCGCGACGACGCCGGCTCGATGGTAGCCGAAAGTCTTGGTGGCGGTTGGTGGACGCCTGTGCAGATAAACCGCGGCCAACGACAAGGCGAGCGCCAGCAGATCAGAGACGTTATGCCCGGCCTCGGAAAGCAGCGCAAGACTGTGGGCGCGTATCCCGGTAATCACCAGCAGGACGATGTACCCGGCCGTCAGGAAAAGGGACAGCCGCAGCACGTTAAAAGAATCGCCACCGTGGGGATGTCCAGCGCTGTGCTGGTGTGCGGCCATGCTTAAAGTCTAATACACGCTTGGAGCAGTTTGAGGCACTGGTGGGCTGGGCCTTTGGGGTATAAATGTTGCAAGCTGCCGTCCAAGCCATCAAGTCCGAGGACGAACGTCACCCGCGTATGCCTTCACCAGAGAATCGTATGAAAATCCTTCGTTTCATTTTCCATTCTGCTGTGCTGCTGGCGCTGCTTTCGGCCGCGTCTCAACAACTGGCTAGCCAGGTAAGAAGCGAACGCGCGGCCCGGACCAGGGTCGTGCTCCTCGGAACAGGCACCCCGATACCCGATCCTGAGCATTCCGGTCCTGCGACAGCGATCGTGGTTGGCGATAGCGTTTATCTTGTCGATTTCGGACCTGGTATTGTGCGTCGCGCCCAGGCTGCTGTTCTTGATAGGGGTATAACGGCACTCGAACCCGGCAATCTGAAGGTAGCCTTTGTGACACACCTCCACTCCGATCACACCGCCGGATATTCGGATCTGATCTTCACGGGATGGACCTCAGGCAGGAGTACGCCACTCGAAGTGTATGGTCCCACCGGATTGAACTCAATGACCGAGCATATCCTTGAGGCTTATCGCATCGACATCGAGACCCGCACCAACCCAGAGGGAAACCAACGTGCAATAGCTGATGGCTGGAAAGTCAACTCACACGAAATCAGCCCGGGTGTCGTCTATAAGGACGCCAACGTAACCGTCACTGCCTTTCCGACCAAACACGCCATGCTGAGTTACGGATACAGGTTCGATACACCCGACCGCAGCATCGTGATCTCAGGCGATACCAGCCCGACCGAGGAGACGATCAAGGCTTGCAATGGCTGTGATGTTCTGGTTCACGAGGCGCAGCTGCTGGACTTGTACGCGAAAATGCCGGAACGCATGCACTCATTCGTAACCAAATACCACACAACCACCGAACAACTCGCGGCCCTTGCGACCAAATCCAGACCGAAATTGTTGGTTGTGTATCACACCATAGCTTTCCGGCCAGGAATCGCACCGCCGAAATTTCTCTCCTCTATGGCCGGCGCTGGCTCATTTCGCTCTACTCCGGAAGTGCTGCAGGAAGAGATTGGCTCGCGGTACAAGGGAGAGTTCGTCATCGGGCGGGACTTGGACGTGTACTAGCTCCGAGTTAGGTTCGGGCCCTATACCTGCTCTCTCCGGAAGCATCCCACCACGTGATCGTTCACCATCCCGACCGCCTGCATGAATGCATAGCAGATCGTCGAGCCCACGAAATTGAAACCTCGCTTGCGTAGGTGCTTGCTCATCGCGTCTGACTGGGATGTTTTAGCAGGAACGTCGCTCAACTTGCGAAATGAGTTCCGCAGCGGCTCCCCGCCGACAAATTTCCAGATGTACTTGTCGAAGCTGCCAAATTCGCCCTTCACCTGCAGCAGCGCCTTTGCGTTCTGCACCGCCGATTCAATCTTCATGCGGTTGCGCACGATTCCCGGATTCTTCAGCAGCCGTTCGACTTGCGGCTTCAGGTACCTTGCGACCTGCTCGGGATCGAATCCCTCGAACGCCTCGCGGTAGGCCTCACGCTTGCGCAGGATCGTATCCCAACTCAGGCCGGCCTGCGCCCCTTCCAGCACCAGGAACTCGTACAGGATGCGGTCGTCGTGCTGGGGCACACCCCATTCCTCGTCGTGATACTGGATCGCCAGATCGTTCTTAGCCCAGCTGCAGCGCACTAAGTTGTTGTTAGCCTGCATTTCTCCGTCTGAAGCCTGCCCTGTTGAGTGAGGATAGCGTAACCAATCCAGAGTTGAAAAATCCTGCGTTCTTTGGCGGGCAGAACCTAAACACCAGATCCTTCGACTCGGACGCGGATCGATATGCCGCGTCCTCGCTCAGGATGACAGGCGGGACTGGTGAGCGGCCTCTCTGGCTGAGGACTTCGTCTTCGGACTGCGATGCCGATGAGTGCTGCCAAAAAGCTCCGCCTGGCCATTCCAAGCGCCTTCAAGTTTCAGCAGCTTCTCCTTGACATCCAGGCCGCCGCCATATCCGCCCAACTTGCCGTCCGAGGTGATCACGCGATGGCAGGGCACCACAATGGCAACCGGGTTATCGTGATTTGCCATACCCACCGCGCGGAAGCCTCGCGGACTGCCAACCGCGCGCGCTATCTCGGCATAAGAGCGCGTCTTGCCATAAGGAATCCTCAGCAACGCGTTCCAGCAGCGCTTCTGAAACTCGGTGCCCTCCAGGTCGAGCGGTATATCAAACTCTTTCAACTCGCCACGGAAGTAGCCATCCAGTTGTTCGCGGTAAGGCGCCGTCTTCTCCTCAGACTCCACCCAGCCTGGACGTTTCTTCGCTGTGTTCCCTCGCCGGGCAAACTCCAAATACGCCAGCCCGCGATCCGACACTCCCAGCAACAGCAGGCCGATGGGAGAGGCATACGTCGAGTAGTAGATCGTCCGCATAATATTTTCCTTGGACGATGCTAACACCAGAAGCAATCAGCATTCAGAAGCTATCTCATAAATCGGTTTGGCTTCGCCGCGCCCTCCAGAGCCGCATAAATCCTGGGCTTTAGCCCCTTGGGGAAACGGACTTTTACCCCGCTGATTGCTATCTCAAACCCTCTGGTTTGCCTGATTGCTGATTATTGACTGCTGATTGCTTCTTCAAAGCGCAGGGCCCGCCACTCTCGTGACGGGCCCTGCCGGGGGGATTGTATCCCCTGATGAACCTCCGTAGCCTCACCCGCATTTATGAATGGGGGAGGACTGGCATGGTGAGCCTACTTCTGGTTCATCGAGACTACAGCCTTGTCGGACGTCGGGTTCGCCTGGCTCGTAGTACTGGGAGCCGAACCACCCGCGTTCAACTGATCCAGGCTGGCGTTCTTGAGCACGCTGACTTCAACGCGAGGTCCACGGTACGGCTTCGCTGAAGTCTGCGCTTGCGCGCTCTGGCCTTCGGTCGATGCCGCGGCCGGAGTCCGTTTCGCATTGCCCATGCCCAGCGTGTAAATGCGGTAGACCGGAATCTCGTGATTGACCACCAGATAACGGACCACCGATTCAGCCATTCTCTGCGACGCGTTGACTGCGGACGGACCGGTACCAGGAGCGAAGCCTTGCACCTCCACGATATAGCCCTTCTGCTCCTTCAAGGTTTCCGCAATCTGATCGAGAGCTTCCTTGGCCTTTGAGCTGAGAGCCGTCTGCCCGGAACGGAAACGGATTTCCGTGTCATTGATCGACTTGTACTGGTCGAGATTGGTTACAACCTGTTCCACCGTCTGCAGACGGGTGCTGGCCTGTTGCGCGGTCTGATTGGCCTGGTTAGCGCGATTGCCGGCATCGATAGCGTGCTGATCAGCCTCATTGGCCTTGGCTGACGCCATCTGGATTCCCTGTGTCGCCCGCGCGTCCACATCCTTAATTGACTTTGAGTTGGCCGCCGTCAGCTCATCGAGTTCGTTCACCCGGTCACGAACCGGGGCCATCTGCCGCTGCACATACTTTTTGCGGGCGAAGGGATTGAGGTGTCCCCAGAAACCTTCGCGCGTATCCGGTTGCAAGGGCTGGTGGGCGCTCATGTTCTGATCGCTCTTAGCCTGCTGTTCGCTAATGCCCGAGGTCTGATCGGTGGACTGATCTGCCGCCTTCGAAGTGGACTCCCCTGCGGGAGCCGAGGTTGCCGGCGTCGAAGCCGATGGCTTGGTCGCCGTCGTATCCTGCTGCGCTACGAGTGCAGGCGCCATCAGCGCGGTGGCCAGCGATAGCGCCAATAAACTACGAATCTTCATTGCATTTCCTCCAAATTTCTGGGAGCGTCGGCAGTTCCTGAGAGGGCCCTGCCTCTGTTCTCTCAATGGCTCCTGCGTCCATCGAGGCGCAACCCGGTTGCGCTCCGCTTCTCCTTATATCAAGTGAAGTGCCAAACTTGGACGCCCCAAATCGCTCCTAACCCACGTCTTTTCAACGAGGTCAGACGCATTCCCCGGCGGCTCCTGCGTAGGAAACGCCTGCCGGCAGGTAATTTCTATAGTCGCATGGAATCTGTAAGCCTGCGTATGGATACTTGCGTGCTGAGCCTTCCTGATTAACCCTCACCCTGCGTCCGCTGTTCTAATCTCGAATTCGCCGGAGGCCCGGTTTGCGCCAATTCCTTCTCCTCACTCTTGGTTTGCTTTCAGCTTGCTGCTGTCTCTGCCAAAGTCAGGAGCTTGCTTCTTCCCATCTTTCACCAGATCACCAGACAGAATACGAGGAGTTGGCGGTTCGTTGGCTGCAGCAATATCTGCGCATCGACACCTCCAATCCTCCCGGAAACGAACTTGAGGCAGCGAAATTCTTCCACGCCATCTTCGACGCCGAGGGCATCGAGAACCAGGTCTTCGAATACCAGCCCAATCGCGGCAATATTTGGGCAAGGATTCCTGCAACACTCAAGCCAGCCCAGCGCCCTCTCATCATGCTGAACCACATCGATGTGGTCACGGCTGAGCCAGGCCATTGGAAGGTGCCGCCGTTCAGCGGCGAAATCATTAACGGCGTCCTCTACGGACGCGGCGCGCAGGACATGAAATCCGAAGGCCTGGCTCAGCTCATAGTAATGGTGATGCTCAAGCGCGAGCACATCCCGTTGCCCCGGGACATCATCTTCCTCGCCACTGCTGACGAAGAAGTTGATGACAGCGGAACCGACTGGATGATTGCGCATCACCCTGAACTGCTCGAGAACGCTGAATTCCTGATCACCGAAGGCGGCGAGAATCCCCGCGAGCGCGGCAGGGTCCAATACGTGGGCATCGATGTTGCCGAGAAGTCACCGCTGTGGCTCCGTGTCACTGCGACCGGTCGCGCCGGTCATGCTTCGCGCCCCATCAACGATTCCGCTCCCAACCGTCTCGTTCGCGCTCTCAATCGTCTGCTCGACTATCGTCCCGACTACAAAGTATTGCCGGTAGTGGCCGAATCCCTTCGTGAGTCGGCTCCTTTTCAGTCGCCGGACCGCGCCGCATACTTCCGCGACCTTGACCAGGCGCTGCACGATCGCAACTTCCGCCGCATGGTCGAGCAGGACAACTCGCTGAATTTCATGTTCCGCAACACCATCACTTTGACGATGCTCGGCGGCTCACGCCAGACCAACGTTATTCCCACCGAAGCCTGGGCCAACCTCGATGTGCGACTGCTGCCCGGTGAGGACCCCAAGCAGTTCCTCACGCAGATTCGGCGAGTGATTGCCGATCCCGCAGTGACCGTTGAGCCATTCAAGCCATTCGTCGCCGCCAATTCTTCTCCGACTGATACCGCCCTCTTTGACTCCATCACTCGCGTTTCACAGCGCTACTTTTCGGGCGCACCGGTAATTCCGCGCCTCAACAGCGGCTACACCGAAAATCAGCGCTTTCGTGAGCTCGAGATGGTGAGCTATGGGTTCAGCCCATTCGCAGCCACGCCGGAAGAAGCCGCTACCGAACATGGCGACGACGAACGCATTCGGGTGGACGAGGTCAAGCGCGGCCCCCGTATGCTTTACGATGTGGTGGTCGATCTTGCAACCGCCAAGTAGCGCTTTGCGTTTGCACCCACGGACACCGATTCTGTCCAGAATCTGCGGGAAGCGTTAGAATATTCCCGTCGCATTGCGGGGAGCCGGCAAGGCAATCCCCACTTACCTCTCGTTTCGCGAATCGTTATTACCAGGCTCGCTGTTTCCAGTCGCGCGAGCCTGAAGGCCTCTTCAGTCCGAAATCTCTCACGGAGGACACTATGAGTTCGAGCCCGGTAGGTCTCGTTAAACGAGCAACGGGTTGGTCGATTGCGTGGTCTGTTCTGCTGATTATCGCGGGCATTCTTTCGATCGCCCTGCCGCTCGAGTCTGCAATCGCCGTGAATATCATTCTTGCATGGCTGATCATCGTCGGAGGCGTCGCCCATCTGATCTACGCCTTCCACTCCAAGGGAGCCGGCGCGTTCATCTGGAAGCTGCTGGTGGGCCTGCTATACATCGTGGGCGGCGCGTATCTGCTCACGCATCCGCTCATCGGGATCCTGTCGCTGACGCTGGTGCTGGCCGCAATCTTCTTTGTCGAGGGCATCTTCGAAGTGGTGGGATATTTCAACCTGCGCGGCGTGGCTGGCTCAGGCTGGATGCTCTTCGACGGCATCGTGACCATCATTCTGGCTTGCCTGATCTGGGCCCACTGGCCCTCCACCTCCGCTTGGGTAATCGGTACGCTGGTGGGGATTAGCTTGATCGTCAGCGGTGTAACCCGCTTGATGGTTTCCACGGCGGTTCGCGGGGCTGTCACCCGCATGGCGGCCTGAAAGCCAGCGGCTCAAACAAAAAGGGCACAACCTAGTTGTGCCCTTTTCCTGATTCTCCTCGCCGCTTATGCCATCTTCTTGGCTTCGACCCCGGCGGGCACTTCCCAGGGGCGCTTCTTGGCTTTGCCCTCACGGCCATCCAGCCGGTCATAGTGATAGCTGTCGCTTACCGTTCCCAACGATTCGTTGTACAGGTCGATTCCACCGATCGCTTCCTTCAGTTCCTCTGAGAACTCATGCAGCGCCCTCAAATGATCTTCCGTCGCCGCTATCTCAGTCTTGGTCGTCTTCAGGACCTGCTGATATCCCTTGTTCACCAGCTTCGATATCTCTCCCCCGATCAGGTATCCGGGATGGGCGAAGACCTTCACCCCATCGTCCGGAGCCTTTTCAATCGCCGCCGAAACATTATTCTTCTTCAGAAACACCCGGTTCTGCGTTCCCGGAGCCTCCAGGATCTCGAATCCATGATCGCGGAACCAATTCACAGCTTCTTCATAAGTACGACGATTCTGTTTCGCTTTCGCCATTTCCCCGCTTATCCCTTTGTGCCTGATTTTGCCTTTCACCTTATCATGGCGGTTACCATACCATGCCCGCGCATGCCGCCAGCAACTCTCCACAGTTCCTAAGCCTTCCGATTGCTGCGGCCTGGCATTGGATGCTTCCTCGCCTGCGTTCGGCTCATCAATAACTTACGCGCCTGGATCACGCCGGGGCGAACCAGGTTTGCACCTTCCAGGACCTGCTTTCCAAGCACGATGGCACCGGTCGTTGCCTGGCCGGAATGCTTCTGCTAATGTAGCCACACCCTCCTCACGTGGAAATCCCAGGTGGCAACTGGACCTGAGTACGTAATGCGGGTTGTTCGCAACAACTCGGAAATCGCTGTCTTTCCGCGCAGATTCGGCGAGTCCATTCTCGACCGCATCGGAAATACGCCATTGCTGCGCCTGGACCGTATTGCCGCCGACCTGCCCGGCATTCAGTTGCTGGGCAAAGCGGAGTGGTTCAATCCTGGAGGTTCGGTCAAGGACCGGGCTGCCGCCAATATCATTCGCACTGCCCTCGAAGCTGGACATCTCACCCCTGACAAAACTCTTCTGGACTCCACCAGTGGCAACACCGGAATTGCCTATGCCATGATCTGCGCCGCCCTGGGTATCCCGGTGACTTTGTGCATGCCCTCCAGCGTTTCCTCCGAGCGAAAACGCATTCTCACCACCTATGGAGTAAACATCATTTATACCGAGGCTGGAGAAGGCTCGGATGGCGCAATCCGCAAGGTGCGCGAGATGTATGCCGCCGATCCTGAAAAATATTTTTATGCGGACCAGTATTCCAATCCTGCCAATTGGCGCGCTCACTACCAGGGTACAGCGGAAGAAATCTGGCGGCAGACAGAAGGTCACATCACTCACTTCTTAGCGGTGCTCGGGACCAGTGGTACTTTTGTCGGCAGCAGCCGCCGTCTCAAGGAATTGAATCCCAATATCCAGTGCATCTCCCTCCAGCCTGATTCGCCTTTTCACGGAATTGAGGGCGCCAAGCACATGCCTACGGCGATTGTCCCCAGGATTTATGATCCCGCGATCGCCGACGAGGATTGGGGCGTTTCCACGGAAGATGCCTACCGCATGGCCAAGCGCTTGGCGCGAGAAGAAGGATTGCTGGTGGGAGTCTCCTCGGCTGCGGCGGTGGTGGGAGCCCTGAAATTGGCGAGAAGACTGGTGCTGCACAGGCAGCAGGGGACCATCCTCACCGTCCTCGCCGACAGTGCCGACAAGTATCTCAGTCAGCGCTTCTGGGACGAAGTCGAGGAGAAACCGGAAGGCGAGACCGCGGGGCATTAAGTGCGCGACACCATGCTGGAAATAAGACTAACGGATTACCAAGAGATTCGCCGTCATGGCGAGCAGACCTATCCGCATGAGTGCTGCGGCGTGATGCTGGGGACCGTGGAAGGTGAAATCCGCCGCGTCAAAGCGACCGTCCGCTGTGGCAACACCCGCGATGACTCCCCCCACAATCGCTATAACATTGACCCCCGCGAGTTGGTGCGCATCCAACGCCAGGGCCGTGAACATGGATACGACATCGTAGGCTTCTACCACTCGCATCCCGACCACCCGGCCCAGTGGTCCAGGACAGATTTCGCCGAGGCTCATTGGATCGGCTGCTCATACGTAATTACCAGCGTGCAAAACGGCAAAGCGGCGATTACCAATTCCTTTGCCTTAACAGGCACAAGTGAGGAAGACAAGCAGTTCATGGATGAGGCCATACGTCTGCTGCCGGCGGAAGCCGGACAGCCGGTAGAGAATCGCGCCATCGGATAAATGACGACTCTGACAGGCAACAAAAATTGGCTGTGATAGAGCACCGCTTCAGCCGTGCCGGCTACGCCAGGAAAAGTGCGGGCTTTAGCCCCTGAGTCCTCGCGCATACGCCTGAGCCCAGAGGAGGCGCCTCCGGTCAACGGATGGGCTTGAATCGAACTCGGTGCAGCCCTCATCATTGAAGTAAACGGAGACAAGAATGAAAGTGCTGATTCCCACTCCCCTGCGGCAGTATGCCGACAAGAAAGATGCAGTCGAGGTTTCCGGCGCGACCGTCAGCGAGGCGCTGAAGAATCTCACCTCGACTTATCCGGATTTGCGCAAGCATCTGTACACCGACGATGGCAAGCTTCGCGCCTTCGTGAATGTATACCTCAATGATGAGGATATTCGTTACCTGCAGAAGGAAGGCACACCCGTGAAGTCCGGCGACACGCTTGCCATCGTGCCCTCCATCGCAGGAGGAAAAGAAGAGCTGTGCAAACTGATTAACAAGAACGCACTCTTTGATTCTTAGCTTACCGTTCGCAACTTACCAGTTTTACAGTTAAGGATTTACTCGATGGCGACAACAACTACCACACAACCCGTCACGCTTTCCAACGAGGAAGTGCTTCGCTACTCGCGCCACCTGATCATGCCCGAGGTGGGCATGGAGGGACAGCTCAAGCTGAAGGCCGCCAGGGTCCTTTGCATCGGCACTGGTGGCCTGGGATCACCTCTGGCACTGTACTTAGCTGCGGCTGGTGTGGGAACCATCGGCCTGGTGGATTTCGACGTCGTTGACTTTACTAATCTGCAGCGTCAGATCATTCACAGCACAGCCGACGTCGGCCGCAAGAAACTGGATTCCGCCGCCGACAAGCTGCAGGCCATCAATCCCCATGTCGAGCTCGTTCGCTTCGAGACGCGGCTCACCAGCGCCAACGCGCTCGAAATCTTCCGCGACTTCGACATCATCGTTGATGGCACCGACAACTTCCCCACTCGTTATCTGGTGAATGACGCCTGCGTGTTGACCGGCAAACCCAACGTATATGGTTCCATCTTCCGCTTCGAGGGCCAGGTCAGCATTTTCGGTACAAAAGAAGGCCCGTGCTACCGCTGCCTCTACCCCGAGCCGCCCCCTCCGGGACTGGTGCCATCCTGCGCGGAAGGCGGGGTGCTGGGGATTCTTCCGGGCCTCGTCGGTGTGATGCAGGCCACCGAAGCCATCAAGCTAATTCTGGGTTCGGGCGATCCCCTCATCGGGCGCCTGCTCCTGGTCGATGCGCTGGCCATGAAGTTTCGCGAGCTCAAGCTGCGCAAGAATCCTGACTGCCCGGCTTGCGGAACCCATCCCACGGTTACCGAGCTTATCGACTACAACCAATTCTGCGGTATCCGTGGAGAAGAAAAACCGGTCGAATCCCAAGTGCCTGCCATCTCGGTGGAAGAGCTGAAGCAAAAACTCGACGCCGGTGACGACATCTTCGTGCTTGACGTTCGTGAGCCGCACGAATATCAGATCTGCAATCTCCAGGGCTATCTGATTCCGCTGGGCGATCTGCCAAAGCGCGTCAACGAACTCGACTCCAGCCGCGAAATCGTGGCTCATTGCCGCTCCGGGGTGCGCAGCGCCAAAGCAGTGGACTTCCTCCGTCAGGCCGGCTTCACCAAGGTGAAGAACCTCAGCGGAGGCATCCTCGCTTGGGCCGACAAAGTCGATCCCACCATGCCCAAGTACTGAACGCTCGTTGCCAAAACGGGATTCAAAATCAGCAAGAATCCACAGATATAGAGGACTGCGCGTCCTCTCTATTTCTTTTGCGAGGTACGATGAATTTGCTGCGTTGCGCGGCAGTCGCATGGTCAATGATCAAAGCCGTTCGTCCTTTAACCAACCAACCTGATGGCTGCGGGAGCGAGATAGTCCGAACCAGGAGTAATCCAACATACTTCCGCAGCCATTCAGTAAACAATTTCGGGGAGCCTGTTAGCTCCCCGATGAAATGTGGATCAGATTCGGTCGAATCCTGCCTTACTTTCCCTTGTCCATCGACTCGGTGCCGAAGCGGATCGCCGACTTTTTGCCTGCAAACTGAAATTCCTGGATGGTGCGCGAACCATCGTCATTCACATGTGTGACGATAGCATCGTCCGCCGCCGTGCGCTCCAGGTTCACCATCTCGCCCGTGGCGGTGGCTACCGTGTTCTTGCCCTTAAGAATTTTTACCTCGGTGCTGGTACCGTTAGTTGTGTAATTCAGTTTGTAGTCTCCCGGCTGCAGAGTTGTACCGTTGAGAATGACAGGATTGTTCAGGGTGATGGTTTTGTCAGCGGCCGCCGCACTCAACGCTACTCCCAGAATCAGGACCGCTGTCACTGCCAAGGTTACCGCCTTCATGTTTCCTCCATTGGGTTCTGACACGTACGTTCCGTTGCGCTCTTTCATTCCAATTTGAATGGAAAGCTTTCGCCCCCACCGTGGGATGCACGTGAATCTGTGCTTCCCATGCACTCACATTGGACGAAGGTCACAAGGTGCAGTTAGCAAAAAGCTGCGGCGTAGGTGCTGTCTAACAGCGAGAGAGGGTCCAGTTGTTTGTCTGTGGGTATGAGTCGGGAATAGCAGGCAGTAATCAGCATTCAAAAGCTATCTTCTAAATCCGTTTTGCAAAAGCGCGGCTTTCAGTTGAAATGCGAAATTGCCAGATCGGTCAAGTCGTAATCGCTATTCCTGTTCCCGTCGACCGCCGGTAAGACCGCGACACGTCCCATGAGCTGGGAAGCTGATCCACCGGGGACCGATCACTTGAGCCTCCTGGTAGGCGGGGTCGACCACGCCTGGGGAACTAAACTCAATAACCTTCCCACGGTCCAGCTGCGGAACCCACTTGATCGGCTTTCGAAAATTTTTCGGAATGTAAAACTCGATTATCTTCGCCATGACCATCTCCTTAATTTTAGGACCCTGTGTGCACTTCGCCTTCAAGTTCTCATCTCTCTACCAGGTCCATCCACACTGACAACGCACTGAATCGCACAATCGCAGCTTTCTCAAGAGAGCTCCACAAACCGCGCATGATCTCATCCACATATCCTTCTCCGTTCCTTCAATCCGCGTCTTTCCAGATCTTCTGTTGAGATCGCCAGCTATACGCAAGGTGGGATGTGCTATCCATCCCACCTCACGGTCAGGCTTTCTAGTAGTCCTTGTCGTTGTCTTCCGCGAGCTTCTGGATGCCGGCCGCAAACCAGACTCCCTGCCCCGGCGTAGCTCCGCTCCGAATCAGCAGTACCGGAGAGTCGCACTGTGTCGGCGGAACTGGCGACAAGAAGGTGTCGATTCGGAAGTCGCCGTCGGCGTCCAGCGCCACTCCGGCTTCATCAAAAGCCGTTGCTGTGGCGGCAGGTCCGCAGAAGAGAGTGGCGTGAACGCTCGCTCCCGCGTTGGTGCCGATGCCATTGCCGTTCGCTAGCAGCAGACCGCGTCCCACAACCTTGATGTGTCCATCGGATTTGATCGTGGCAGTGAGGTCCGCGATACGCCACGGCGCGGCCGGGCTCACGTTCCGCACCACGTTGAGTTTGAGGGTTAGGTCGGGGTTTTGACCGACAACATTGATGACCCCGATGCCGCCTTTGAACCTGAGTGCGTCGTCCCGGTCTTGTGCGGCGACGACGCCGGTAATCGTCAGAGCTAACAGCGCGACCAGCAGCCCGCGGCCCAGGTTACCGGCCACTCCACCAGTCCAGACTTTGTCCATGCAAAATTTCTTCACTTCGTTCTCCTTGTGTTTTGAATGTTCGTATGAATCTGCCTGATACTTGTTCGGTCCTATCTGACAGAACGAGAGCTGCGGCGAATTTGCTTTTCGGGGGAAGATTCGTCTTCGGCACAGAAGACAGCCGGAGAAAATCGCGATCCGCTCTCAGAATGACGGGACTCGGAAATTGATCGTGAGCTGGACTTCCTCGCCGGCATGCGGATCTTCGGCGAAGACGCGAACGATGGGTTGGCGGATCGGGTGATCTAGACTGAGCCGCTGCTTATTGCAGTATGGGTTCGACACGTAAAGGAGCCGGCGTTTGACTCAGGTCGCGATCCCTCATCGCGGAATGGCAAACCATGCAGGATCGCTGCATGCCATCACCTTCCTGGGATACCAGAGCGTAAGTCTGTCCGTGCAACGACCAGGTAACCACTCGGTAGCCCTCGTCCCAGCGGTAGTGGAAGCTCACCTTCTTAAAATCGACTTCCACTCCACCTGAAGCTACGGCCGCCGAATCGGGCGTCACTACCAGGCTGGCGGGACCCGCTCCCCCCAGATACGAGACAAAGACAGCCGGCTTGCCGCCGGCCTGCACTAGCCGCGCGCCCTCGAGACGATAAGGGAAATCCTCGCCGGAGGCTGCCGGAGACGCCGGCAGAGTTAGGGAAAACGGCAACTTCGCCCTAAACCACTCGTTGAGCCTCTGCTGCGAGTCCGTGCGATATTCAAGCCCGAGGTTTGCCTGCGCATGCTGCCTGTGCATGCTGACGGCGAACTCGGCAAATTTTGTCCCCGAGAGTGGGGCCGATGATCTGGAGGACCATCTCACAGTCGCTGCCACAATCACTATCAATGCCACCGCCGGAACCAACCACCTCAAGGATAGAAAACGTGGGAGCGAGAACCGCGCGGCTCGAGGTACCGGAACAGGCCGCGAAGACGTCTTCAATGCGGCCAGCTGTTTTTCTTCCTGAAGAGTCGGATCGGCATCCACTGACATGGCTGCCCGAAGCAGGGGTCCGCAGTGGTCACAGAGTGCCGCATGCGCGATCAACTGCTTTGCCTGGAACTCCGGCAACAGTCCGGCGGCCACTTTATGCCACTCGACATCTTCACCTTTAGGACAATCCGGTCCCGGCGACGTGGCTTCCGAGATCACCACATTCGAGAAGCGATTCACCAGCTGTCGGTATCTCGCCACCTTCCTCTTGCAATCGCCGCACAATTCCACGTGGCGCGCGGCCTCGCGAACGGCCTCCGAAGAAAGCTCCTGCGGCACTTGCCAGCTATCGGAGGACCAGGGCACGAGCGCCTTGAGCTCTTGACCGTCAATGTGCCTGTCGAATGGCCGTCGCATGCTCTTAATCCCCATACAAACCAATTACGAGTTCCTCAGGCAATTTACTTTTGGCGTTATCCTCGTCATCGTTGCCATCGGCAGGGATTCCAATGATCTGTTCACGAATGCATTGCTTCAGCCGTTCGATCACACTACCGACTCCCTTGGCGCTGAGTCCGATGGTTGGCAGAGAAGCGATTTCCCTTGTGCTCATCCCCTGCCGGAAATAGAGCCAGAAAATTGTGCGGTCGCGCTCCTGGTCGGGTCCGGTTAAGTTGCCCTTCAGGTACTCATCGATCTCATTCACAAAGACCCCGAAAGCGATTTTCTCTTGGCTGCCATGAACCTCTTGTCCCGCTTCCGGGTCCACATCGCTAGTGGACACATGTGCTTTGTCGCCCCCGTATGATTGACTCTGGCAATGCTTGAAATAGTCGTGCGTGGCATTCGCGGCAATCTTCTTCACGTATCCCAAAATGGCTTCGGGATGTTGCCTGGCAAAATCGCGCAACCGTCGGCAGCCGTCTTCCCAGAGTTTGAGATAGGTTCCTTGAACCAGGTCCTCCACTATCGATCGCGATGAGCTGCCCCATAAGTAAGCGGTCCGCATGACGGTGAAACTGATCGACTTTCCGATCCGCGACACGAACTCCTCCCACGCCTCTTCATCCGCAGTCCCAGCGCACAGACACACCACGTCTTGCAGAGACAAAGACGAATATCGCGTCGGTCTGGGCGTTCTTGACATCGTTGTTTCCGGTCAGAGCGTGCTCGGCCAAGGCCACATTGGTAGCCAGCCTCAAGTCGCACTTCTGCGCACCTATCGGATGATCGCGAGTGCTCTTTGCTTGTAAAAGCTTTGTCACTATCACGCCCTCAATCGAAACATCGTCAAAAATTAACCCCCGCCGTCCACACCACGTCCACGCTGCATCTTGGGCGCCTGATCGTTCTTCCTGAAATCCCGTGCTGCAGCGGCCCCGAATGCCAACCAACGCGCTTCCTTCGAAGCGAAGCAGTGTGCGCACACCTTACCCATGCCGCGCGCGCCGATCCGCGAACCAATCTCGTAGCAGCCAGGTGCTCTGCGGAAAGTCGCTTATATGGGAATGGGTTCCAGGCAATCCGGAACTAATCACGATTGCCGGACCGGATAAGTACCGCATGGCAGGTGATGAGCTTTATGCAGGAATCTTGAGCGGTGAATCAGAGTCAGGGCGAGCAGATTCGCTGTGCAGAATCGAGTGCACTTTTTTGAGCAGGGAACGATTGCTAAAGGGCTTCTCGATCAACTCCGTCGGCTGCCGAACCCCACCGTGTCTGGCAATCAACTCTGGTGCGTAGCCAGACATGAACAGCGTTTTTAACCCCGGTCTCAGTTCGTGCATGCACGCGGAAAGTTCGCCGCCGCTCGTTACCGGCATGATCATGTCGGCAAGAAGCAGATCGATCGGCAAATTGTAATCTTGGCCAAACCTGATCGCGACCTCTCTGTTTTCCGCCTCCAAGACACGATAGCCGGCACCGGAAAGAATCGCCACGATGAGCTTTCGAAGAGACTCGTCATCTTCTACAACCAGTATGTTTTCTCCGTTTCCGGTGACCTCGGAGTTGTCCGGAACATTGTGCAAACGCGCGACATTTTCTGCTAGCTGCGAGGTCCGTCGAAAAAGGATCTTGAAGGTGGTTCCTTTGCCTGGTTCACTGTGTACGTATATCTGTCCTTCCGTTTGCTTGACGATGCCGTACACCGTCGAAAGCCCCAGTCCTGTACCCTTTCCAGGCTCCTTGGTGGTGTAGAAAGGCTCAAAAATGTGGGCCATGGTCTCTCGGTCCATCCCACAACCGGTGTCGCTGAATAACAGCGTCACGTAACGCCCCGGCTCTGGGGCCGTGGTATCGTGCGAATAACTGCCATCCAGTTCCGAATGGGCGGTCTCCATGAATATCGAGCCGCCTTTTGGCATGGCGTCACGAGCGTTTACGGCCAGATTCATGAGAATCTGTTCAATCTGAACCTCGTCCGCCCATACCACGTCAAGAGGTTCGGTCGGCTTGAACGCAATGGATATATCCTCTCCGACGATTCGCCTCAGCATCTGATTCGCGTCGTTCACGACCGTGTTTAGATCCAGCGGCCTGGGGAAAAGAACTTGTTGTCGGCTGAAGGCCAACAATTGTTGCGTGAGAGCGGCGGATCGGCCAGCTGCTTTCTTTATGTAATCCAGGTTGCTCGCCAGCCGTTCATTCGTTGCGAACTGCTGGAGTGAAAGATCGGTGTAACCCATGATCACCGAGAGCATATTGTTGAAATCATGCGCTACCCCTCCGGCGAGCCGCCCCACCGCTTCCATCTTCTGTGCCTGCAGAAGCTGCGCCTCGAGCTGCAGAGCATCCGTCACATCATCAGTGATGGCGAGTACACAGACCTCTTTGTCCAGCTCAATCCGTTCTGCCGATACATCTCCTTCTCGGATTTGTCCATTTGCCGTCCGGAATTTGACCCGCAGACGTGAGACTCGCACACCACCCTCCTCCAGTTGCCGGATCATCGCGTTTCGCAGGTCGGGCTCCACCCAAAAACCGAGATCGGTCGTGGTACGGCCTATGACGTCGATCCGCTTGTGCCCCGTCATTTCTAGGAACGCATCATTCACATCTAAATAGCGCCCATCCAGGAGAGTGGTGATGGTGATTGCAACCGGGCTTGACCGGAATGCTTTACTGAACCTTTCTTCGGACTTGCGCAATGCCTCTTCTGCCAGCAGCCGCTCGGTGACGTCGTGTCTTGCAGACACAAAGCCCGTAATTCTTCCCTCGTCGAAAATCGGCGAGATGGTTCCCTCCGCCTCATATAAGGAGCCATCTTTCCTTCGATTGGTGAGGCTCCCAGCCCAAGCCCCACCATTTAAGATCGTGTTCCACAGGACCCGATAGAACTCGGCATCGTGCTTTCCAGATTTCAGGAACCCCAGGTTTCGCCCAATGACTTCGCTTCGCGAATACCCCGTGCAACGCTCAAAAGAAGGATTGCAGTACTGCAGGGTCCCCTCGATGTCCGTAATCACAATCTCCTCGGCCGTCTGCTCGATTGCAGCGTCCAGGCTGGCGCGCTCCTGTTCAGCCCGTCTTCGGTCTGCGGATCCACGGATCTTCTCGCGCTCAGCGGCTACGCTTGCGGTCCAGAATTCCCGCCAGTTGCCTCGGGCTTGCGCCAGCAAGAACCCCAGGTAGATTGCCGTCACAAAGGCAAATCCCGCATACCGGGTATCTCGGCCCAAGGCAAAAGCAGAGATGATCGTAGGGCTGATCAATACCGTCAAACAGCAGGAAGCCAAGCGGATGCTTGGGGCCAGAGATGAAGTAGTACCACCGGCTAAAGCAGCGGTAGTCAGCAAGAGAAACGTGGCCGGCCATTGTCCCCTGTAAAGATGGAGGGTCCAGCCGCAGAATGCTCCCCAAAGCACAAAGGTGGTCCATACAGCGCAGAAAAAGACCAGCCTCGTACCGTCTCGACCATCGGCCGAAGGCCTCAACAAGCGCCACGCAGCGATCATCCGAACCGCACCGGCCAGAAAAGTGAAACTGCCAACCAGCACCAGAAGGACGGGATGTTCGGCGTAATAGGGTGTGGATATCGCCAGTACGATCACTACCACGAAGTACACTAAGGCCCCGGACATTGACCGTTTCGCCAGTTCCCGGTCGATTCGGGCCGCTAGCGCAGTGCGGACTTCCGGCTCCAGATTCGACCAGGCCCACCAGTCCGCTGGATTCCTTCTGAACCCGAAATTGAAGATCTTGGACATCGACAGATGTCGGCTGACGGGGAGGGCCCTGCAATGTCAGCTTAACCGGAATCAGCCACCGGATCTATTCCCGGGACTCTCTGAGCTGCCCTGCGCGAGACCTCGCGCTTTTCGGCTGACAAGACTCATGGCCTCGAAAATGCCCATCAGCCCTCAGATCAAATGCTAGCAACCTTCCTGCGTGGGAACACAAATTCCTTATATTGTTCCAAAAACCGAACAAGTCCGCGACAAGCGCACTGATACTTCAACGTATGTTTGAACATAGATAAGCTCATGAACGCTATCTTGAGCGTTGCGCGGAGACCGCTGCGGAGGCAGAGGTTAGATTCCATGCATTCAAACGGAAAGGGGATGAGATGAAGGACCTGACGATTACACTCGAAAATCGCCCCGGCGCTTTAGCCGCGATGGGAGACGCCTTGGGGAATGCGGGGGTTAGCATCGAAGGTGGAGGCGCCTGCATCGTCAACGGCCAAGGCGTAGCGCACTTCCTGGTGAAGGATGCGGCCAAGGCACGCCAGGCCCTGACAACAGCGGGCATTCCGGTTCTTGATGTGCGCGATGTGCTTGTCCAGAGGTTGAACCAGGCTGAACCCGGTCAACTGGGTAAAATTTCGCGCAAGATGGCCGACGCTGGCGTCAACATCGAGGTCCTGTATAGCGACCACGATCACCAGTTAATCCTGGTTGTCGATGACATTGCCAAGGCACGCACGGTATCGGAGGCGTGGACACGAGAAGCGGCCGGCGTGCCGCTTCATCCGTGAATCGCCGTTAGTCGGGAGCTGGCATGAAGCAGCACAGATATGAACTTCGAGTGAACTGGACTGGCAATGATGGCCAAGGTACCCGAAGCTACCGGGCTTATCGCCGCGATCACACCCTGTCCGCAGCCGGCAAGCCGGAGATCCCTGGGTCGAGTGACCCGAACTTTCGCGGCGACCGATCTCGCTACAATCCCGAAGAACTGCTGGTCGCCAGTCTATCCGCTTGCCACATGCTTTGGTATTTGCATCTGTGTTCTGTCAACAACGTGAGCGTTCTGGAATATCACGATGCAGCTACAGGCATCATGAATGAACAGGACGACGGCTCAGGAGAGTTCGTGCGAGTATGCTTGCAGCCCACCGTCCTGATACGCACGGGGGACGATCTGGACAAAGCGCAGAAACTTCATGCTGAGGCCCATCGTCTCTGTTTCATTGCCAGATCTGTGAAGTTTCCGGTGGACATCGCTCCCCAAGTCCGGGAAACAGTTTCCCCATAGTCGGGGGTCTGGGAGAAATCTGCAGCGTCCGCTTTGCCCGTTCAGGAACTTGGAAAAACTGTCGGCTGGGAGCTTCATCGTCTGAAATCAACGCCGTCGGTGACTAGCCGTTTTCGACGCGATCCTTTACATCTGAGTACGCAGCCTCGATAAGCCGGCTTAACGCTGCGGCGTTTGTGGCTGTTCCCGGTCTCAGCTTCACATGACGCATGAACTTGCCGGCGCCTTGCAACAAGCGGGCCGGATCCGGCAGCGCTGCGCCGTGAAAGAACCCCACGTTTACGTGCGCAGTGAATACATTGACGTAGCCGAACGGTGCATCTCCCAAACATGCAACCGGGCAACCGTCATGTAAAAGCTCCCGGACTTCGTCCCCGCACTTTCGCATCACCTCAAACCACTGCTGCGCGATGGCTCCCAATTCACCGGCATGCTCTTTCATCCACGCATCGATGGCGGGATCCCGCTCGACTGCGCCGTTGAATCGCAGCCCTTCCGTTCTCATCATGCCTACACTCTTCGGCTTTCGTAAACGGGCGTCACTTGGCAGTCTTATTTTCCCGAAGCAACCGCTTCGCCGCGACTTTGGAATCAGCGGCTGCTTCACACCTTCAGCACAATCTTCCCGTAGTTTTTTCGCTCCAGCATCAGGCGGAATGCATCTCCGGCTTTCTCCAGCGGCAGTACGTGTCCCACCTGCGGCTTCAGATGGCCGTGCTCAATCCATTGCGACAATTCTGTCCACGCATCGCCCATGATGTCGAAATGCGTCGACAACGGGCCAAGCCACAGACCGTGAACGGACGTATTTTTCGCGTAAAGCGAGCGGGTATCGAACTGATGTGCGGCTCCGGTGGCGGTTCCGTATGCGATCAAACGCCCGCGAAAAGCGAGGCAGCGCATGCTCTTGGCGGTGTGCTCCCCACCCAGCATCTCGAAGACCGCATCGACTCCCTTGCCGTTCGTCATTTCGCGGATCGCCTTCTCGTAATCCAACTGCCGGTAGTTGATGCCGTGATCCAGGCCGAGAGCTTTCGCCTTGGCTAGCTTTTCATCCGAGGACGAGGTCCCATACATCTCCACCCCGAGAATTTTGCCAATCTCAATGGCCGCGGTTCCAACTCCTCCAGCAACCGCGTGAATCAGCACGCCCGGGCGTTGCGTTTGCGACTGCGAACGATCCTCGCCGGACTTCGGCAGCAATCCCGCCCACGCATAGGCGAAGTAAGCGGTGAAGTAGTTCACGGGAAAAGCTGCCGATTCCACGGAACTCCATCCCTCGGGCTGCCGCCATGTGAACTCGCGACGCACAGCGATGCGCTCGGCGAAAGCACTGCCTTGTGTGTACCCCATGACGCGCTCCCCCGTCGCCAGAATCGTTCCCGCGAATTCGCGCCCCGCGATAAACGGTGGTGAGGGGCCGCCATGGTAAGTTCCCATGACCATTAGAACGTCCGCGAAATTCACTCCTGCGGCTTCGACATTCACCAGCACTTCATTCTCTTTTGGCCCCGGGCCGGGCACATTACGAACTTCCAGGACCTCCGGGCCACCTATACGTGTCGCTACCATCGCTCGCATTGGCTCAGCTCAAACCCGGGGATTGTAACAAGAAGATCTAAAGAGCCCTAAGACAGTGCGCTTGCTGAGAATCACAAAGGAACGGACTCCCCGCCCGTTCAGGCCGCGATTGCAAAATTTCCTTTGGAAATGGTTCCTGCTGATTGCTGGATTGCTGACTGCCGGTCTAACTGATTTCTGACTCCTGAGTGCTAATAGAAAACCGGCGCCAGTTCTCCCCCGAGACGTGCGCCGGTTTCTTAGGTTCCTTTCCCGGATCGACTGATCCCTGCTGTAGGCCGGGAGTCGGTTCCTAGACTACATTTCAGTTGCTTAGCCTGGTAGCTCGTTGATGAGTACGCGGGCCGGACCCAAGTTCGGATGTCCCTTCCGCCCCCGCGCAGGTGGGGCCCGTTTGTGTCCCTGGAATCAAAATGCTCGACCCTTGGCTTAGCGTCAATTGGAATTAGGGTTCTCCCTATTGCCATTTCAGATAACCTGCGCTATCCGGCGATCCGGACACACAGGGCATACCCTCATCGACGTCTCTGCTACAGCTGGGGAGTAGGTGGCCGATACCGCTGTCTGCACCACAAGTTAATGCCAACAGTTGCGGCAGGGCTGCGAGCCACCAGCTTGCGATACACCGGCGGCTAGTCCTTTTTTGCACGTGCCAACCACCCCACCCGGTGATATAAATGCCAGCATTAATAATTTGGTTATCCCCGTTAGTAGGGGCGGCGGAGCGATCCCCGTTTAGAGGGTCGGGTGCGCTCCGCAACCGGTTGCAATCCACCGCAGCCGGGGGGAGGACCCTTTGGACTTATTCATAGTTCGTGCCATCTTCGTCATCGTCCTGGCCGTTGCCTGCTTCCTGCTGCACCCGTTCGGGCTGTCGCCGGTTACCGACTTTGTGGTGGGCCTGGTCATGGGCGTGGTCGTCATCCTGTTCGAGACTCGCCTCCGGCTCGTCAGTCTGAAGCGGCTGATTGGGGCAGCCATCGGCAGCATCCTGGGTATCATCGGCGCCTACCTGTTCAGCCTGGTCATCCGCAACAGCATCCCTCCTGGAACTACCCAGAGCTTCCTGATGCTGGGAGTGATGTTGTTCATGGCTTATGTGGGCTTGATCGTCGGGGCCAACAAGGGTGACCTGCTGAACCTGTCGGCTCTAGGCGGAATCTTTGGCGGCGAAAAGCAGGCGAAGCGTGCGCAGAAGATTCTCGACACCAGCGTGATTATCGATGGCCGCATCGCCGACATCGCCGAGACCGGCTTTCTCGACGGCGTCCTGGTGATCCCGCAGTTCGTTCTCCGCGAGTTGCAACTCGTAGCCGATTCCGCCGATCCTCTCAAGCGCAACCGTGGCCGCAGGGGATTGGATATCTTGCAGCGCATTCAGAAGATCGCTTCGCTTCAGGTGCAGATCGTGGAAGACGACTTCCCCTCCATCCGCGAAGTGGACATGAAGCTCATCGAGCTGGCCAAAGAGTTCGAAGCCAAGATCATTACCAATGATTTCAACCTTAATAAGGTCGCCCAGCTGCAGGGCGTTGAAGTGTTGAACATCAACGAACTGGCGAACGCGCTCAAACCCATCGTGCTGCCCGGCGAGGCCATGCGGGTTTTCATCCTGAAGGAAGGCAAGGAATATAACCAGGGAGTCGCCTACCTCGACGATGGCACCATGGTCGTGGTGGACAATGCTCGCAAGATGATCGGCAAGACCATCGACATTGCCGTCACCTCGGTCCTGCAAACCACCGCCGGCAAGATGATCTTCGGCAAGTTCGATGAGCGCGGCCCCGTGCAGCAACCGGTCAGACCTGCCGAGTCCGCCAAGAAGCCTGTAATTCAGACTTCGACCACCCCGGCCGCACCCGCAGTTGCCGGCGAACGCCCGCCGGAGTAGCGACAGCTTTGCCAGCCTCAAAAGGTGCACCCACAGCCCCGCCGGAGTAGCGGCAGCTTTGCCAGCGTCAAATCGTGCCACTGCAGCTTCCCGGCGATTACAATTGAACCGGACGCAGGCAGTCCGATGGCTACCACCACCGCTCCCAGTCACGTCACCACCCCACCGGCAATACGGCCACCCGTCAAGCCCAATCTCGTCTTCGAAGAGATCATGCGGTTTGCGTACGACACCTTCTGCACCAATAAGATTCGTTTTGTGCTGACCGCGCTGGGCATGGTGATCGGCACCGCTTCTCTGATCCTGGTTGTAACCATTGGCTTGACCGGAAAGCAGTACATCCTGGGACAGATTCAGGGCATCGGCGCCAACATGATTGTGGTGGATTATTCCGGTGCCAGCAGCGCATCCACCTCCACCGCTCCCCAGGACCTGCTCACCATGAATGACCTGCGGGCAGTGCGCGAGCAAGTGCCCGGTGTGCGCGCGGCTTCTCCCATGGTCGAGATCCACGATCGCATTCCCATCGCCGGGGGCAAGGAACGCGACGTCCTGATCCTGGGCGTTTCGGTTGAGTACGCAGAAGTGCGCAATCTGGTGATCCTCTCCGGGCGATTTTTCGACGAAGACGACACCGCGGCGCGCAACAAAGTCGCCGTCATCACCTACAAGCTGGCCAATAAACTCTATGGCAGCCCTCAGGCCGCCATCGGACACACGGTCAAGCTCAGCGGTCTGCCCTTCACCATCATTGGCGCCATTCGCGAACGGGTCGAGACCTTCGGCCAGTCTGAGATTGCCGACGACACATTTCTCATCCCCTACACTGTCGCCCGCTATTACACCGGTGATGACTATGCCAAGCAGCTGTTCTTTTCCATGGCTGATTCCTCCGATGTGCCCCGCGCCACCGAGCAGATTCGCCGCGTCGTGCAGTCGCGCCATCGCCCCGAGTCGGTCTACCGGGCGGAGAACCTGACCCAACTTCTGGACGTCGCCGGAAAAACCGCAAACGCGCTGACTGCGGTATTGCTGCTGATCTCGCTGGTCACGCTGATCGTCAGCGGCGTGGGGATCATGAACATCATGCTGGCCACGGTGAGCTCCCGCATTCGAGAGATCGGAGTCCGAAAAGCCGTGGGCGCCACCAATCGCGAGATCAAATATCAGTTCCTGGCGGAGGCGATGTTCATCTCGCTCTCCGGAGGCATGATTGGAATTCTGATCGGCCTCGCCCTGCCCTTTTCAGTTCGCTTCCTGACCAACTTCCGCATCCCAATTTCGGGTTTGTCGGCGATCATCGCAATCCTGGTGTCGACTGTGGTCGGCGTCCTGTTCGGAACCGTGCCCGCAACCCGCGCCGCGCAACTTGACCCGGTCGAGAGCCTGAGGTGGGAGTAGGGGTTGGGCCGCGACGGCTATTCTAGCCTCAACTTCTCTTTGAGCCCTGCCGGGGTGATGGGCCCACTCAAGCCCTCTTTTGGCATGAGTGGGGCAGTTCCATTGCTAAGCAGAGGTCTGCACGCCGCCCGTTCACGCTTTCTTGCCGTCTATTCAGACTCGAATACAACTCATCCTTCATAGGACGGTTGGCCCACCCTTTCCTCCACCCCCGAAACTGTGGGTGCCCCACCCTGAGCGCAGTGAAGGGTGGGATGGAATCACGCTCTCATGCCGTGAGCATTTGAAGCGGTATCCGCCCGCTGCCCCATGTTCGCGCTGTGGCCACTCGTCTGGGCAGGACGGTGGCCGAATGGCGTTGGTTTCATCGCGGCATTCAGCGTGCACAGCTGGCGTCTCGCCCGCGAAGTCTTGTGCACTCGTCACAGCCGGGTTGTTTCCCTTGGGTGGCAGCCTTAGAATTCCCTGCTCGAATCAGGCGGGGAGCGACGCTTGCCAATCCTCCTGTGCTGTTTCCAACCGTTCGCTGTTTCCGTACTTGCCGTGGCTTCCATGCCGTTTGGCATTCCGGCAACGGTATTCTGGATCTACGTTTGTGCGTCGCTGGTTCTCATCATCGGCCTCGCCAGAATTTCCAGGGAACTGCCGCAGGAACATGGCATCGACAAAATCATGCCGTTTGGCCGGTTGTTTTTTGCGATTCCGCTGGCTGTTTTTGGGTCCGAGCATTTCACCTCCACCGCGGCCATTGCTACCCTCGTTCCACGCTGGATTCCTTGGCATACGTTTTGGGTCTATCTGGTGGGCGCCGCTTTTCTTTGCGCGGCCCTCAGCCTCTCAGTTCTCGTCCGCGCACGGCTGGCAGCGGCTCTGGTAGGAATCACGCTGCTAATCTTCGTATTCGTAATGGACATCCCAGCCGTCGTTGCACACCCACGCAATAGATTTTTTTGGGCCCTGGCGCTCAGACAACTTGCCTTCAGTGGCGGCGCTTTCGCTTTCGCGATATCGGCGTGGCGCACTCGGCGGAAACAGGCGCCGCCCGCTCAGCCCTTCCCGGCATGGGCTGCCTTTCCGCGATTCTTCATAGGGATTCCGGCCCTTTTCTATGGAGTGCAGCATCTGCTGCATCCGGCATTCGTGCCCGGAGTTCCGCTGCAGAAGCTCACTCCCGACTGGATTCCCGGTCGAATCCTCCTGAGTTATTTTGTTGGCCTGATTCTGATTCTCGCAGGCGTCTGCTTGGTCGTGAATAAGAAAGCGCGCCTGGCAGCCACCTCTCTCGGGCTGACGATTCTGTTGACGATGTTCTGGGTTTACCTGCCGATGCTCCTCCGAGCGCCCAAAGACGTGGTTGCGCTGAACTATTTCTTCGACACCCTGCTCTTCTGCGGAGCCATCCTGCTGTTGGCGAACGCGTTGGCGCCATATTTGCCCGTAGAATCTGTGGGATGAAAACGTCGAAGGGGGAGCTCGCATGCATGCAGCCGTCCTGCACACGATTGGAGGCGTGCCTCGTTACGAAGAATTCCCAGAGCCGGTCATTGCTGACAAAGACGGTGAACTGCTTGTACATGTTCAGGCCGCATCGCTGAAGCCTGACCTGGATTTGCAGGACCAGGCAAAAGAAAAAAGCCGCCCTTGGGGGCGGCGTTGTTCTCAATTCGTTCTATCGGAATTACGCCGGTTCAAGCGATGCGCCACAAGTGCACCGGCCCTTGCCGCTGCCCAGGAATAGCACAAAGGAGCAGGCCTGACCCAGAAATGACAGTTCGTCCTGCTGCAGGGGCGCATTCAGGAACTCATCCTCAGTGGTCACCAGCGCCTCGACGCTCGGGGCCTGCAAGTGAGTCCCCCACGCGCGAATATCCGGCGTCGGCACCGGACTGGTAGCATCGCAGTTGGACCGGTTGTCGGAGATGATCTTAATCACCCCATTTGCTGGAGGCGGGAATCCGGTAAGCGGGTTGTGGGTTAAATCATTGTTCACGGAAAGAGTAAGCAATCCGTTGGCCGTAATCAGACACTCACAGCACTCTTCCATTTCCTGATCGTCGTTGAACACGTAGATGTCGGCGCAGACTGCGCCGTGACCGGCAGCGATCGGGCTTCCTTGCTCTCCCGGATTGATGATGCGGACAGTCTGATCCAGAATCACAGCGTCAGCCCGGACGACGGTCGTGGTGGGACGGTTGGAGTAGTAGTTGACCCAGTACACGTCACTGATGCCTTGCGCCCAGATCAAGGACGTACCGGCAAGCAGTGTAATGACCAGGAGGACGGCGAACATGGCCTTGGGCATAAGACCTCCTTATGCTTTCCAAACCATGCGTACGGTGGAAAGACTGATTAGCCGCGCAACCTACACTGAAGTGAGTAGCGCGGCAATTCCCCGGAGGATGTAGCCGCAACGACTACTCCTGGCAAGGTGTGTTTCTCTGAATGGGGAGACTGCGAGCGTTTTGGCCTGACTTGGATTTGCAGGACCTGGCGAAAGAAAAAAGCCGGATCGTTCCAGCCAAAATCTGAGGGAATGCAGTACAGATTGGAGCGCTCTGGATCCTGTACGACCAGGTCAAGGGATTCTCTTCGATCATGAAGATATTTGACCGCGACCTGAACACTGGGCATCGTCCACTTCCCAAGCACCACCTTCCCAGTGGGCTGACATCTGATCGGTGAATGGAGTCTGCACGCCATAGCGGCCGGTTTCATCGTAGGAGGCCGGAACCGCAATGACCTCGTCCGGGCCGGAATTTGTCAGCATCGAT